>CAZWGW010000096.1:0-14218 GCA_964633565.1 uncultured Planctomycetaceae bacterium | reverse complement strand
AACCTGACGCTGGAACTGCACAGCCAGTTGCGCCGGGCGCGCGTGCTGGCCGATCTGGCGCATCAGGCGACGGAAGTGACGACCGCGGGTTGGGACGCCGCGCAGGGGAAACGCGTCACGGGCCGGGGCCGCGGCGCGAATCCCGGGCCGGGGTTCGGAGTCACCGGCAGCGACGTGCTCCGCCGTGAGGTCGGTGAGAGGTCCTGCCATCTGGGACACCCGGCCGTCGCAACAGCGGCCGAGGCGCGCGCCCTGGCGGAAGCCGCCTTCGATGCGCGCGCACGGAAGTTCGTGTGCGTTGAGGGGACCGCCGAAGGCAACACCGCGCTGCGGGTCGGAACGAGCGTCGCGCTGTCCGGGATGGGACCGCGGTTTGATAACACGTACTACGTGACGCGGGCCTGCCATCGCTGGGACGTGCGGCACGGCTATCAGACGGATTTCGAGGCGGAGTGCGCCTATTGGGGCGGGGGAGGGGGGGGCTGATGCTGGCCGAGGTGTTCGACATTCCGACACCGGGACTGTACTTCGCGACGTATCTCGCGGAAGTCGTCGCGGTTGACGATCCGGAGGGGCTGGCGCGGGTCCAGGTAAGGTTGCTCGGCTTTGACGGCGTCGGAGACCAGGACGGGCCTGTGTGGGCGCGGGTCGCGGTCCCGTTCGCCGGGATGAACCGCGGCTCATTCCTGATTCCGGACGTGGGTGACGAGGTGCTCGTGTCGTTCGTGAACGGCGACCCGCGCTGGCCGGTAGTCATGGGCGGGATGTGGAACGGGAGCGCGGCTGCGCCGGAGACGATCAGGGGCGATCGCGTCGATCGCTGGACGATCGTCGGCAAGGCGGGGACGCGGATTGCCATCGTCGAAGAATCGGCGAGCGAAGCGACGATCTCGCTGACGACGCCGGGGGGCGTGAGCGCCGAATTGACGGACTCCGCGGGGGGCCGCCTGCGACTGATGGCGGCGGGCACGACGATCACCGTCGACAGCAGCGGCGTGGCGGTGGACTGCCCGTCGAAAGTGAAGGTGCAGGCGAGCCAGGTTGAGGTGACGTCAGGACAGGTCAGCGTGGATGCCGCCCTGTCGAAGTTCTCGGGCATTGTGAAATGCGACGTGTTGCAGGCCACAACGGTCATCAGCACCACGTATACGCCCGGGGCGGGGAACGTATGGTAGACCATCCTGTGGTTATGACCGGGCTGAGCACGCCAGGCCCGGACGGGCGCCCGACGATCCTCGCACGCACCGACCAGGAGTTCATCCCCGCGCTGCTGGAGCAACTGTCAGGGGACAACGGCGTGTCGACCGTGGCGCGCGATGTGGCGCGGTCCGTCGAAAACAACGTGCTCAAGCTGTTTCAGCCGGTACACCGCACGTTTCACGTGGCACTGTTCGAGGCCGCGTGCGATGCGTTCGGGCGACCGCGGCTTGATCCACGGAAAATCGAGAGTGCGGGCCTCGTGCTGCGGCGGCGGCTGGTCGACGAGCGGCGTCGACTGATCGAGCCGGCGGCCTACGAGGGCTGGATGGAATCGGGCCACGCGCTGCGCGGATGGGTGCGGCTGCCCAACGGCCGGGGCGCCGACCTGGACCCGGACCCGGCGCGCCGGCCGCGCACACTCGCCTCCGGCCATGCGGTGATCGATCGGCTGCTGGCGGAGCGACACAACCCGCTGGAGGTCTTCACGGAGCGGGTGGCGCCGTTGTTCGTCGCACCGCCGGAAGCGTGCGCGGCCAGCCGGCGGACGATCCTGTACGGACTCGTACCGTTGACGAGTTCCGAGATCAGCGAGACGCTCGAGACCGACGTCTATCCGCGCAACTTCGTCGCGGAACTTCTCCCCTTCTACGTCCGTGACCGATCGGCGAATTTGCCCTTGCCACGCGCCGGGGAGTTGCTGTCGTCCGTGGACGCCGACGATACCGGCAGTTCCCGGTTTCGAGCCTTTGTCGAGTCGCTGGCGCAATGGGCCGTGGAGTTCGACGCGTTTGGCGAAACAGCCGAGGCGCAACAGTTGTCCGCGGCGCTGAACTCCATCGTGCTCCCGTTTCCCGGCGGGGGGACGCAGCCTGCCCGGGAATTCCTGCAACGCGCCTTCGAGGTGCTGGTCAACCGCGAGTCACCCGAACGTTCGATCGGACCACACACCGCAGGGAGTGTCACGATGCCGCTCCACTGGCCGGCGATGTCCGCAGGGCAGTCGGAGGCGCTGGTGTCCGCGGTGAAGCGTGCTCTCGACTCGCGCCTCGCGGGCCTCAAGGGACGCGCGGGCCGCTTCGACGACCCGCAGCGCCTGTACGAGGTGCGCGGTTTCGTGCGGGTCCGGCGGCCGGACGGCTGCCCGCCGCAACTCGTGTGGAGCGACTACAGCCGGACGTTCAGAATCGCGCCGTGGTACGACAGCGGCGATGCGCCGCCGGTGCAGGTCGCGCTCCCGGACCCGACGGACCGCAACTTCCTGAAGCGTCAGAAACCGCAAGTGGCGTTCTCCGTTCCGCAGAACCTGTTCAACCGTTTGCAGGGGACCAGGCTCGGCGACCTGCTGGACGGCAAGGCGCCGGACGGCAACGGTCTGGCGCTGGACTGGATCTGCGGGTTCAACATCCCGCTGATCACGATCTGCGCGTTCATTGTGCTGAGCATCTTCCTGGCGCTCCTGAACATCGTGTTCTGGTGGCTGCCGTTCGTGCGGATCTGCATCCCGATCCCGAGGCGCAATTGAATGACGACCGTCGTGACACAACAGATCGGCTGGCCGCTCCTGCCGCTCCCTGATGCGCGGGGCGAGTTGCACTTTCCCACGCTGGAGCAGAGCGTGCGGCAATCGATCAAGGTCATCCTGCAGACGCGGCCCGGTGAGCAGTTGATGCGGCAGGAATTCGGCGGCGGACTGGAGCGGTTCGTGAACGAACCGAACAACCTCACGACGCAGCGGCGGATCCGGGACCTCGTGCTCGAGTCGCTCGCGCGGTGGGAGCCGCGGATCGTCGTGGACCGCGTGGAAGTGGCGGAGGTCCCGAATCGCCCGTCGCACCTCAGCGTGCAGTTGATGTACCGCCTGAAACGGACCGGTGCCGCCGGCCACGTGGGCCTCACCATGATCCTGGACAGTTGACCCGATGGCCATCCGGCCGCCAGCCCTGGACGACCGCGACTTCGACGACCTCGTCGAGGAGGTGCTGGCGCGCGTCCCGGCGCACACCCCGGAATGGGTCCCGCGGCTCGGCGACCCCGGCCGCACGCTGGTTGAACTGTTTGCATGGCTGACAGACACGCTGCTGTACCGGGCGAATCTGGTCCCCGAGAAGCAGCGGCTGGCGTTCCTGCGACTGCTCGGAGAAAACCTGCGGCCCGCCCGGGCGGCGCGCACGTTGATTGCCGTCTTACACGACGATCCGCGGACCACGTCGGCGCCGACGTTGGCGCCGCTGGCGAAGGTCCAGGGGACGGCCGATTTCGAGACACTGGGTGAAGTCACCGTGTTTCCGGTCGCGGCCGCGCCGTTTTACAAACGCCCCCTGGACGAAGCCGAGCGGACGAAACTGGGCGACGTACTGGACGGGCTGCGGGAAATCTACCAGGTCCCGCAGGCGCGCCCTTACGTCGCGACGCCGGTCTTTGTTAACGGCGCGGCTGACCGCGCCGGCCTGGACGTTGTGCAGGGGACGGCTGACCGCTGCCTGTGGCTGGCGCTCCTGTCGGCGACCGCGGAATTACGCGATCCGATCCGGCAGTCGCTGGCGAAGAACCCGACCGGGGGACCGCGGCTGCTGAACGTGGGGGTCGCTCCGGCGATCGACATCGCCCCCGACGAGGGCCTGCCGCAGCGGTCCGACAACGCCGGCCATCCCGCGCGCATTCCGCACGTGTGGGAGATCACGGGCGAAACCGCCGGCGGGCGTGTCACCTACCATGCACTCGACGTGCAGGAAGACACAACGGCGGGGTTGACCCGGCCCGGCGTCCTGCGGCTGCTGCTTCCGGGACAGAAACTCATTCAGGCCCCCACGAACGACGTGCGCAAGGATGTCTTCGCAGGCGTCGGCGACCGGCCTCCGCGGCTGGACGACCCGGACACGAGCGCGCGCCTGGTGGCATGGGTCCGTCTGCGCCCCGACCCGACGGCGCGTGTCGAACGGCTCGCGCTGAGCTGGGTGGGGATCAACGCCGTGGAGGTCGATCAGCGGCAGACGATCACCGGCCGTGTCGTCGGACAGAGCGACGGACGTCCCGACCAGGAATTCCGGCTGCACCCCTCGTCGGTAGAAGCAGCGACCCTCTCGATCCAGGTGGAGGAATCGCAGGCGGGTTACCAGACGTGGCAGGCGATCGACGACCTGGGACTGGCGGGCCGCGACGATGCCGTCTATGAACTCGACAGCGAAGGAGGGACGGTCCGGTTCGGGGACGGACTGCGCGGCCGCGTTCCGGCCGGTCGCATCCGCGTCGGGCGGATGCGTGTCGGCGGAGGCGCGGCGGGGAACGTTCCGGCGGGATCGCTGACGAAGATCACTGCGGTGGCCGTCGACGGGGCGCCCCTCCCGCGATTGAAATGCGCGCAAACGCTGGCAGCGGTCGGCGGCGAGGACGCCGAATCGCTTGAGGCGGCCGAGCGGCGGATTCCGGCCATGCTGCGGCACGGCGAACGCTCCGTGACGGCAGCGGACTATGAGCAGCTCGCGGCGGAAACACCCGGTGTCCGGCTGGGGCGGGTAGAGGTGCTGCCGCTGTTCAAGCCGCACCAGCGCCGCAGCGGTGTGCCCGGAGTCATTACCGTGATGGTCTGGCCCCAGCAGGAGGCCGTGCAGCCGCCGAACCCGCGCGTCGATCGGCCGCTGCTGACGGCGGTGCACAACCATCTCGACGCGCGGCGTCCGCTGGCGACCGAGTTGTACGTGATCGGCTGCGAGTACGCCCCGCTGGGGCTGAGCCTGGCGATCACAATCCGCGACGGCGCGCCGCGGGAAGGGACGCTCAATGCGGTGCGGCAGGCGCTGCGCCGCTATCTGTGGCCCCTGCCGCCGGACGGACCGTTCGGTGCCGGCTGGCCGCTGGGACGAACCGTCGACAATCGCGAACTGGAGGTCGCGGCGGCGCGCGTCGACGGCGTGCAGCGCGTGAACGAACTGAATCTGTTCGAACGGCGCGAAAACGAGTGGCGGTTGAAGCTCCCGGCTTCAACCGGCGGCGGACCGCAGGGCTGTCTGCCCGTGCGGGTCGAACTGCAGCCGTGGCAGGTGCCGGAACTGCTGTCAGTGGTGGTTGTGGCGGCGGACGGCGCACCACGCGATTTGAGCGGCGTGCCGAATCCGTTTGCGGATGAGTCCGCGGTGGCGGTCCCCGTCGTTCTGGAGGTGTGTTGAACTGATGGACGCCAACGGACAACGCTTCTGGATGCTCAGCGGACCCGGTGACTGGGAGACCGGCCCGGATGCGCGCCTTGAGTATGACCGGGAGCGCCGATCCCTGCGGCTGATGAGCCGGCGACCTGCGGGGCCGTCACCGAACGACCTGGAAGGTACACGCGAGCAGGCCGAACTGCGCCTCGCTATCGTGCCGCGGACGCGGGACGCCTATGGCACGTGGGCCATGTGGGACCCCGACGTACAGCGCGTGATGGCCGCTGGCGCATTGCCCGGGCGAGTTTCGATTGTCGAATTGCCGGCGGGCGAGTCCCCTGCGGACCTTGTCATGGGTCATGACGGTGTGCTGTATCTGGCGGTCGCCGGCCGCGTCGTGCTGCACGACGTGCGCGGCCGCTGGAGTTCGCGCAGCCCGCAGGCCGACAATGCGGCCGCGCAGGCGTTTCGGACGTGGCGGCTGGCGGCCGATCCGCGCGGCGGCGTGTGGGCCCTCGACCGGGAGCGGCGGCAACTGGCGCGAGTCGTCGGCATGCCGCTCCCCGACCGGCCGTTCGGTGAGTACGCGCCCGGGACCTTCCGCCCGCGGCCGGAGGAGCACGACCCGCCCCGGCTGTTCGTGCTGGCGGAAGCGGTCATCCCCGACACCGACGACCCGGTCGCGATCGCCTCCAGTCCGGATGGGATGCTGGCCGTGTTGTGCTGGACCGGCGCGCTGGCACACGTCCACTGCCTCGGGGCGGACGGCCGATGGGTGCGCCGCGTCGCGCTGCAGGACGTTCGTTTCCCGTATTCGCTGACATGGGTTTCCGCCGCAGAGGTTGCCGTACTGACCGGCAGCCTGCCGCGGGAAGCGCTGGTTTACGATCTCGAGTCCGGCGACGTCGCGTCAACCACGGGAAATTTCTACCCGCTGCGTCAGCATAATGGCGGGGCATTTATCCACGGGCTGGACCTGCCGCCGCATTACCCGACGGCGGGCGGCACGGCGCCGCTGCGCCATCTGTCGTTGCCGGCCTGCGAGCGCGATGGCGCGGCGCACAGCCTCGCGCCGTTTGACAGTGGCAGTACACAGACAGCATGGCACCGGCTGTACCTGGAAGCCTGCATCCCGCCCGGCTGCGGCATCAAGGTGTTCGTTGCCGCCGGAAACACGCGGGACGCCCGGCCGGCGGACGCCGTCGACTGGCACGAGCACCGCATCGGCGAGCGGTACGCGGGGGGAGCCTCACACGTCCCGCGCGGGGCATGGGTTCCCTGCGCGTCGGAGGTGCCGTTCCACGAGGGACTGCTGCCGTCGCCGCGCGTGCCGCACCGCACCGGCCTGTTCACGGTCCTGATCCAGCGCAACAATCGGCGTGTGCGGACGCTGCAGGGGCGGTATCTGCATGTCCGCGTGGAACTGGAGGGGGACGGCCGCGCCACACCCGAACTCTGGGCGCTGCGCGCCTACGCGCCGCGGTTTTCGTACGTGCAGCGCTACCTGCCGCGCCTGTATCACGAGACACTCATAGGCCGGCCCGCCGACGAACCACTCGAGCCAGGCGGGAACAGCACGCCGGCGGACTTTCTCGAGCGGTTCGTGCTCAACTTTGAGGGGATCCTCACGCTGCTGGAGGACCGGATTGGAGGGGCGTATCACCTCACCGACCCGCGCAGTGCGCCGGCCGCGGCCCTCCCGTGGCTGGCAAGCTGGATCGGAGTCGCAATCGACCCGGCGTTTGATGAGCCGCAGCAACGACGTCTGCTGCGGGCGGCGCCGCAACTGGCGCGCGAGCACGGCACGTTGCGGGGACTCCAGCGCTCGCTCGACATTGCCACGCGCGGAGGCGTGGGGCGCGGCCGGCTGGTCGTACTGGAGGATTTCCGGCTGAGACGCACGTTTGCGACGATCCTCGGGGCCGACCTGGCCGACGAGGACGACCCGCTGACGGCGGGTCTGGTTGCGAGCGGCAACTCGTTTGTCGGAGACACGCTGTTCGTCGGCGATGAGCACAAGCAGGAACTGCTCGCACTGTTCGGGGCGGAGGCTGTCGCGGAGAGCGGCGAGGCCGCCGCGGTGCAGGAGTTCCTCGACCGGTTGGCCCACTGCGCGACGGTGCTGGTGCATGAGGCGGCGTCGCGCGAGGAACTGCGGCTCGTCCGGCGCGTCGTCGACCTGGAATCGCCGGCGCACGTCGCCACGCGAATCGTCACGGCGCGGCATCCGTTCCTTGTGGGTCTGGCGTCGCTGGTCGGGGTGGATTCGTATCTGCGGGACGAGCCGCCGCCCGGGCCGGTCAGGACGGACCACAGCCGGCTGGGGGTGCGCGACCTGCTGATCGGCCGGGCCTGCCTCGACCACCGTCTGGAACGCAGCAGCGCGGCGTTCGCCCCGCCGGTGGCGGACGCCGGGGACGATCAATTGGTCGAGTACGGCCATTCGATTCTGCTCGACGGCGGCCGCTCGCAGGCGGCCGAAGGACGTCACCTGACCACGTTCCGTTGGACCCGACAGGACTGAAGCGATGCGGGCGACTGGACCCGAGGTTATTGAGATGCGGATTCCAATCACAGGGTGACCGGGACTATTCCCGGACCGGCGGAGGCCCGCGTGTGGCGATCCCCTCCGCGAACCGGTCCGACCAACTGAAAGGATCAGCAACATGGCGGAGTTCAAAATCGGAGTGCCCGTCGAAACGGACACGCCCACGATCGAAGTCACGGTCGATCAGGCGGCGCCGCTCGCCGTCGGGACACACGTATTTCAACTGATCGTGCTGGATGATTCGAAGAACGCCTCCGTTCCGACGGCGGTCAAGGTCACCATCCGCGACTCGATCCTGCCGACGGCCATCCTGAATGCGCCGTCGCAGGTGGAATTCGGCCAGAGTTTCGTTCTGGATGCGCGCCGGTCCAGCGACGTCCCGCCCGGAAAGGTCGTGCGCTATGTGTACACGCTGATGGACTGACGCCATGGCCGTCTTCAAACCAGGAGTGCCGATTGCTACTTCGGAGCCGTTCGTGCAGGTCGATGCGGGCGTACCGGCGGGACGGCGCCAGTTCCGGTTGGTCGTGATCGACGACGAGGGAAACCAGAGCCGGCCGACGATTGTCGTCGTCACGATCGTCGACAGGGGGAGCCAGTAGTCGGCGACTCGTCCGCCGCTGCAACGTGAGGAGATCGTACGATGAGCCAGTCGACGGACCCCTGGGACGCGCCGCTGCCGCCGCCGGAACGCGTGTTCTACGCGACGGGGGTGCTGCTCGACCCGACCGACTTTCGCGCCGAACAGTTGTTCCACCGCGGACGGCTGGCGCGCGCGCTGGCGTACCTGCACGGCTGGGGGACGGCGGCGGGCCTCAAGGTTGAGTGGGAAGCACCCCTGGCCCCCGGCGCAGTCGCGCAGTTTCCCGACGGCCGCACGGAACGACTGGTCGTCCGGCCCGGGTTGGCGATCGACCGGCTGGGGCGACTCATCGAAGTCCCGCGCGACGCCTGCCTGCCGTTGAACGAATGGTTTGAGGCGCAGGGGGACAAGGTCCCGCCATTCACACTGCACGCGGGCGCCGTCGTCGCTGATGTGTTCATCCGCTTCACCGTGTGCGAGCACGGCAAGACGCCGGCGCTGGCGTCCGGACCGTTCGACGCGCTCGATGCCGTCAAGCCGGCGAGGCTTCGCGACTGGTATCACCTCGACCTCGTCCCCCGTTCTGAGGACGAACCCGCGGCGCCGCACAGCCCTTGGCCCGACCTGCGCGGAGCCGCAAACGACGACGAACGACGCACCCGCTTGCATGCAGAGGTCCTCAAAGCGTGGCGCGAGGGTGTGCAATGGGACCAGCACGGAAAACTGAAGCCGCTCGCGGAGCATGTGAAAGACATGGATCCCACGGCGCTTTTCCTGGCGCGCGTGCGGATTCCGGCGCAGGAATCGGGAGGAGACAACCCCCGGATCGTCAGGACGGCCGGCGCGGACGTCACGGTGGACAACGACCGACGGGCCTTCGTCTACCCCGTGGCGGCCCTGGCGGCCGCCGCAGGCCTGCCCGGAGTCTGATCTGGAGACACACATGATACGAGGTGTGACATGAATGGTACGCAGTTCGGCAGCCGGCGGGATCGACTCAGCAAGGACCAGGTGGCGAAACTGCAGGCCGCCGGCGCCCTGGTCGACGACCCGCGGCGGCGGCGGCCTTATTACTTCGACGGCCGGTTTCTGACCGCGCGCGATCTCGTCCGCGATCAACAGTACTTCCTCACGCGCCAGCAGGATGTGGGGCGGTCGATCGGCTGGGGGGTGATCGACGGCCTGCGGGTCGACGTGGTCCCCCAACGGACGACGACGCTGCGGATCGAACCGGGACTCGGGATCACGCCCCGCGGCGAGACCGTCGTACTCGACGCCCCCTGGCAGGTGAGCACCGTCGATGCGGCGGAGACGCAGCGCCTCGATGCGGCGTTCGGGCTCAACGGACGGCCGCGGGCGACGTTGCCCAATCCCACCGGCGTGTTCATCGTGGCCCTCCGGCCGGTCGAATACACGGCCAACCCGGTCCCGTCCTACCCGACCGAAATCGGCGGGGAGCGCACGATCGAGGACGGCGACATCATCGACGCGCTGGCCGTGACGCTGGTTCCGCATGCCGGCGCGGACGATGCGGAGAACGAAGATCGACGGCGGTCCCGGCTGGCGCGCAGCATATTTCTCGACGATGCCGCGCCGCAACTCCCCGCCGGCGCGTTGCCGCTGGCGGTGGTGTCGCTCGATCGCGGCTTCGTCCGCTGGGTCGACAACTTCCTGGTGCGGCGCGAACTGGTGGGGGCGAGCAACGATCTACTGGAGGTCCATGCCGCACCGCGGGGGCAACGGGAAGCGTATTTCGCACAGCACGACGAACACCTGCGCGAGCTGCTGGCGCGCATCCCGGCGCGGCGGTTTACGGCCGCCGACTTCTTCGACGCGCTGCCCCCGGTGGGGCGCATGCCCGCCGCCGCGATCACGGCGGCGGACTTCACACAGACCTGGTTCCCGGGCGAAGTCGAGACCGACCTGTCGCTGATCGCGGACGACGAATTGCCGGCGCTGATTGAGGAAGCCCTGCTGCTCCCCCCGATTGACCTGCGGCTCAGTGCGGCCGAACTCGAATCGACCTCCGTGCGCGTGTTCCTGCCGGTGCCGCGCCCCCGCCTGCGCGAGGCGCGGCTGACGCTGACGGCGGTGACGCGGACCTTGCGACCGGCGGCGGTCAACCTGCTGGCGCGGCGGCGGCCGATCGAAGCGCTGACGCGGCTGCGGCTCAAACCGGTCGCCGTCGAGCCGGACGTCGGCGAGAACCTGCAGGACGCGGCCTGGCGCAAGCTCCTCGCCGCGGCCGACCTGCTGTGGTACGCGCGGCGGCACAACGTCAACTGACGGACAGACGGCCATGAAAGTCACATCGATCAGGGACGCGGCTCCGGGCGAACGGCTGCTCGCCGTCTCCCCCGACATGAAACCCGACCTCGTGGTGGCGGGGCGGCGGAGGGTCAACTACGTCACCGGCCGCGCGCTCAGTGACGTCGCGCTCAGCGTCGAGCAGCAGTCACGCGCTGGGGGACTCACGCTCCTGCGACGAGCGGTCTCGCCAGGGGTCGAATTCGGGCTGGACGTGACGCACGTCGCCGCACAGGAGGGGGCGGCGGCGGAATTCCTCATCACGTCAGGCGTCGGTGTGAATACCACGGGAGAAGACGTCGTCCTCCCTGCCGACCTGCGAATCAAGACAGCCGACTGTCCGGTCCATCCGCAGAGCGTCGCCGTGCCGCAGCGACTGCAGGAACAGGCCGTCGTCACCTTCAGCCAATTCCTGGCCGCGGGTGGCGCGGCGCCCCCGGCAGCCGTGCTGCTGCTGCAAGCGGCGACGTTCGACGAGCGCGGCGAATTCGATGCGTCGAGCCAATGCGCAGAGGACCCGGCGCAGTACGCCTGTGAAGACTGGCGAACGGTCGACGCGTGCCATCCGGTGCTTTACGCGTGGCCCGGGGAAGACCTGCCGTTGCCCGCCCCGGGTCCGCAGTATCGCAACCTGCTGGCGAGCGCGATCTTTGAGGCGGAGCGCACCCGGCCTGCGGGCCAACTGCTCCCGTGGGAATCGGTCGGCGTACCGATCGCACTGGTCGCGTTCGATCCCGACCAACCGCATGCGGTGCTGTTCGTAGACCGCCATGCCGTCGCGCGCGCCGGCGGACGGCCTCGACCGCGGCGATCGTCGGCAATTTCGGCCGCCGGCGACCCGTTCCTGTGGAAAGCACGGAGGGAACAGTTCACGTCGGAAGTGGTGGACGCCGCTTTGAACGGGGCCGGCCGCGAGGAACTGGCGGGGCGGTTTCAGTTCCTGCCACCGGTCGGCGTCCTGCCGGCCGACCTGTTCGAGCCGCGCGAAGGCAAGAACCACTTCTTTCCCGAGGACTATGAGGTCGACCTGCGGCCGGCGGCGCTGGAACAACTGGATGCGGTCATTAAACCGTGCGCCGGCCTGGCGGGGTTCGATCGTGATGTGGCGGACCGGGTGCGTGTGCTGGTCCCCGTCCCACAGGCGTACTACGAGCCGCAGTTGCTGGAGACAGCCGCCGTCGCTCCACTGTTCGAGGAGACGATCAAGGAGTACGTCGTGCGGCGGGGGCGGTGGCTGCGGCGACGCATCCAGGTGCGGGAAGTGCAGACCGCCCTGACGAAGGCCATCACGGGCAAGCCGCCGGTGTTTCCCGATCCGGACCCGGAGGCCTTGGAACCGGATGAAGCCGTTGCCGCCGACCCGATCGATCCAGCAATCCCCGAGCTGTCCCGGCCGGAGGCGGAATACGCGACCGAACAGCGGGACGGCGTCCGTGTGTCGTCCCGTTTCGAACAACTCCGCACTTCACTGGGAAAAATCCTGGCGCTGGTCACCGAACTGCCGGAACTCAGCACGCGCGGCGTTGAGGGTTTCATCGAGTTTCTGCAGCAGAAGATTCGCCAGGCCGACGACCGGGTCGACCTGGGATTCCTCCAGTTGCAGGTCGACATTTATCGCATTCGACAATTGATCCTGGGGACAGACGCCGCTACGCGGCTGGCGACGTCGCCCGCACTGGCGTCCATCGCGAAGGGGGAAAGCGCGTGGGCCACGCGGGAAGACCTTGCACAGTTCGTCTCGCGGATCAAGGGCGGCGCCGCCGAAAAAACAACCTTGGGCTCGACTCAACCGCTCGCCGATTCCGCCGAGGGGGCTGCTGGTGCGGAGGCAGCGGAGTCTGCTCTTCGCGCAGGGATCGCGCAGCCCGTACGTCTGACACCGCTGGGCGGCGACACGTTCGTGTCGGGGACGGCGGTCAAGGGAGGCGTTTCCCCCCTGCTCAAACCGTTAACCGGTGTGACGGAAGCGCCGACTGCCAGCAGCGCATTGACCGAAGCAAAGTTTGTGGACCTGCAGACGGCCACGAAGGCCATCGCGCCGGCGGCAAAGCCGGCCGCTTCCGTCGACGCCGTGCTGCAGAAGCCGGCGATCATCGGCAGCGCGCTCAACTTCCGGACTTTGACCGTCGCCGAGCGGATCGCCGAGCCGCCGGCGGCGGAGACCAAGTCATTCGCCGTCTCAACGAAGGCCGACGTCGTCAAGGGGATCGCGGAACTGGGCATCGCCGTCGATGACCTGAAAATCCCCGGGTTTCTCGACGCCGAGGGAAAGGAGACCACGCTGTTTGTTCGTGACATCCGGGCCAGGGACGTCCTGTCCGAGATCACCGGCAACAAGCATGATCCCGACCCGGGCGACGCGGACGAATCGAAGTTCTTTTCATCGGCCGTGCGGTCGGTCGACCATTCCACCGCCATGCTGCGGATCATCGAAGGGCGCGTGCAGGTGTACCGCAACGCAGTCGCCGAGTGCCAGGCGGCGCTCCGGGAACTGAGAGCGTCGCTGTCGCAGGCCGGGCAGCGGCTGGACGTGATCGGCAGCGAACTGACGGAGGCGCGGCACGACGTCTCCGTGGCCCGGGCGCTCTTCGCCGAGGAGACGGCGCGCATCGACTCGATCAATCGCCGGCGCTCCGAAATCGTCTCAAAGCATGTTTCGTTCGTGCTGTTTCACCGCCCGCGGGAAGCCGCCCTCAGCGCCGCCCTGCCGGCCCGACCGCTGTTCCCGGGACTGCAGGAGGCGCCGGTGCCGGTCTGCCTGAAACGGGACGTCCCCGCGCCGCCGGAATTGCGGGCCATGGTCGACCTGCTGCGGGACGTGCCGTCCGGCTGGTTCCAGCACATTCCGCCGTTGCTCGATCGACTGGACCACGTCGACCTGCTGCGGCGGACAATCGTGCATTCCCAGACACGAGCGGTCTCCCTTCAGGCGACGTCGGCGCTCCCGACGACGCTCGTCCGGACCGGTCGTCTGGCCGGCCCGATTCAGATGGTCTTTCAGGCGCAGCAGCAGACCATCCTGCAGCAACGCATCGTGACGCGCGAGCAGGACCTCACCCTGATCGGCCAGGCGACGTGGAATACGCTCCGGCAGCGGGCGCTGGAGTCCGTCTCTCTCGGGGACCTGCTCGATTCATATCACGGACGGATGGACTTGATCCGGCGGACGACTGAGGAACTGGATCAGATCGCGCGCGTCGCCGCGTGCCTGTACGAGTCGTTCGGCGGCGTGACGCCGCGCCTCCGGCTGGAGTGGGCCGAGCGGCTCAGCCAGTACGACGAGCCGATCAACCTCCGCAACCTGAGCCGCCTGCCCCGGTGGGGAGAGATTGAGTTTGCCGAACAGCGCCGCATGCAGGGACTGGCGGACTGGTTGTACGGCCGCGTCGATGCGCGGCGCGCGGAGGCAGTGGCGCTCATCAGCGACCTGGTCCGGACGTG
>CAZWGW010000095.1:0-14227 GCA_964633565.1 uncultured Planctomycetaceae bacterium | reverse complement strand
GCGAGACTGGCGATCTTCGCGCTGCGCACGTCAGCCGCGTCGGACGGCCGCCTGTCGCCCGGCGCCACCTCCACCGCACTGATCACCGAGTGCGGATCGGCGGTCAGCAGTTCCAGCGCGCCCATCACTTCCCCTTGCGTCTTGTAGACCCCGTTAAGGTTGCGAATCGTGGCCAGCGTGATCTTGCCCAGCACCAGTTCCGCAGGGGTCTCGGCTTCGGCCGGCAGTTGCGCCTGTCGCGCGGTGACGCCGGTGGTCAGGTGCTGCTCGGCGGCATTGCGCCAGGCGTTCAGCGTTTCCAGCGGCTGGCGTTCGACTTCGGGCCGCAGCATCCCTTCGATGTACGCCGTCCAGTACGCCTGGCCGGCCTGGATCTGCGAGCCGGCGTAGTCTTCGGCCGAGGTGGGGACTTTCGCCCACCACTCGGCGGCAAGGGCCTTGTCTCCCTTGTTCCAGAACACCTTGGCAATGGTGTTGCGGGCCTCCGTGGCAAGGTCCGAATCAGGCCAGCGCGCGATGAGCGTTTCGGCGGCAGCGACCGTCTGGTCCTGTTCAAACTGACGATCGGCGGGATCGGCCAGCGCGTAGGCGTAGTTGTACGCGGCCACGACCATGTAGGCGGTCTTGCGGGCCAGTTCGTCCTGCTTGGGCGGAATATGCAGGGCAGCGTATTCGGCGGCGACCGCGGCCTCGTAGTACTTTTGCTGAAGGAAATAACCGTACGCCAGTTGCGAGCGGGCGCTGGCGAGTTGCGTCTCATCCGTCGAAGCCTTGGCCAGCCGCAACGCGAGGTCGAACATCCGCGTCATCTCGGCCCCGGTCGCGGAGATGGTCTGCTGCAGGTCCGCGAGCGTCTTTCCGTCTCCCGCGGACTGTGCGGCGGAGTACTCTTTCTGCAGGCGGATGATCTCGTCGGTAAACTGCGCGCCGACGCCGAATGCCTCGTCAAACGTCTTCGGGTCATCCTCGGGACGCTTGAGCAGCGCCGAGACGCGTCGCACGAGGGCCGCCGACGGCGCCTTGAACTGATCGGAGATGTGACCCAATGCCCGCCCGGTCGCCAGCGCCTGGGCGAGGTAGTTGTTGCGCTGCGCCTCGGAGAGTGTCCGGTCGGACCCGAGCAACTCCTGCGCGCGGGCCATCTCGAACTGAATGCCGCGGCCCATTTCCGAGATCTTGAGCGGCCCTTCGGCCTGGTTGCGCCACGCGGTCCCTTCGTCGACAACGAGCTGGTAATCCTTTTTCTGGTCGGAGTTGAGGCAGATCAGGCGAAACCACAGCGCGCGGGCCTGCAGATTGCGGAGCGACTTGTCGTCGCCGCCGTGTCCCAGGATCTCCTGGTAGATCCCGAGCGCCTCACCGATGCGGCCCATCTCTTCGAAGCATTTCCCCTGCCCGAGCCGGGCGATCGGGCCCACTTTCTGGCTGCGGTGCTCCTTGTGAATTTCGGAGTATTCGTCCTGGGCCAGGGTCAACTGGTCCTCACGCTCCTTCGTCCCCTGGTCGTAGGTCTTCGCGACCCAGTAGGTGCATTCGACGACATCGAGTTTGGCGAGCAGGAACAGGTGTTCGACTTCAGACCGGCGTCGGAACTGGACCTTGTCTTCTTCAGGAATTGTGATCGGGAAGCTGCGGAATTCCTGTTCATGCTTTGCCAGCGCCTGCTCGAAAATCGGCCGCGCCTCGGCGATCAGCCGGCGGGCTTCGGACTGGAATTCGGCTTTCTTGCCGGAGTTGGTCGGATCATCGGCGTCCCAGATGGCGACGCGCGCTTTCTCCATGCGGATGCGCGCTCGCTGTGAGTTGGCCTGACCGGCGAGGGGATGGTTCGGCGCGCCCTGGACGAACTGCTCCAGTGCGGCCTCGGCCGCATCGAGCTGTGTGCGGCGCGAACTGGAGGAGGTCAGGTCTTTTGCCGACTCCAGAAGGGTCAGGGCCCGTTCGTAGGGGAGGATCTGCCGCACGTCCTCAGGCAGGTCGCTGCGGCCTGAAATCTCATCGAGGTACTCCTGGGCCGTATCAAAGTAGTGCCGCTCGCGCAGCCCGGCGATGAATTCAAGGAATGGTTCCGCGGCAGCAACGGGCTGAGTCAGGAGGCCCAGCAGCACCCAGGAACTCACGGCCAGACATCGGACAAAAGGGCGAGACCGGAGGGGGAGGCGTAAAGTCATGGCGTGGTTGGGTTTCGTCCCCTCCAACCGGCGTCGCACCGGCGTTCTGCGATGCAACACGCTCGTGTCGGCCTGGAGAGGGGCGGCTGCAAACATCCGTGATCCCGCAGAATCAGCATACTACCGGAAGCGCGCGTGGACAAGGTGCCTCCAGCACGCATGCCTCAGCCGCCTACTCCTTCCGATACAGAAATGCACACTCTTCCAGCCGCGCCCCGTCCGCGTCCGTCACGGCGAACTGCGTCGGTCCCCACAGGGAAATGCCGGCGTATTCACCCCGCTTGTTCAGCAGGTAGAACTTGAGCCCGAAGTTCGGCTTGCCGTCTTCGCCCAGCAGGTGTTTCTGGGTCGTGTGTTTCACGACGCGGCGCATCACTTCCAGCCCGGCGTCCCGTGGCGAAGCGCCGCCGCGCATCAGTTCGACAGCCGCCATGGACGACAGGTTTTGCAGGTTCGCCTCGCCGCGCCCCGTGCTGCCGCACGAACCGACCTCGTTGTCGACGTACAGCCCCGCGCCGATGATGGGGGAGTCGCCGACCCGGCCCGGCATCTTGAACGCCAGGCCGCTGGTCGTCGTTGTGCAGGAAATGTCGCCGGCGGCATTGATGCAGGCGCAGTGAATCGTGCCGGTCGGACGCTCGACGGCCTCCGAACGACGGTACTGCAGCGCCGAGGCGCCGGGAATATGATCGTCCCCCAGCTTGAAGAACTCGCGGACGGCGGGGTCGAGCGAGTCGATCGCTGGCGGCAACCAGTCGTCGCGGTCGGAGTGCGTCTGCTTCCAGTAAAGCCAGATCTTGCGGGCCTTTTCGGTGAGCAGGTTCTCCTCGGGGAAGCCGTTGGCGCGTGCGAATTGCAGCGCCCCCTCGCCGACCAGCAGCACGTGATCGGTCTGTTCCATCACCAGCTTCGCCAGGCGGGCCGGATTGCGGATGCGCTGCAGCGCGGCGACGGCCCCCGCGCGGTGTGTTGGGCCGTGCATCACCGCGGCATCCAGTTCTACGACGCCGTTCTCGTTCGGCAGACCTCCGTAGCCGACGGTGACCTCTTCGGGATCGTTCTCCACAAGCGTCACCCCTTCGATCGCGGCCTCGAGCGTGTCGCTCCCGGCCGTGAGCAGCCCGTAGGCCTTCTCGGTAGCCTTGAGACCGTTGGCGGAGGAAATGACACGCACGGGAACGGGGCTGGGCATGGGGCTGGACTCAGGCGGTGGATTGTCGGCACACAGTGCTTGGGAACGACGGTCGTGAGAATAGGCCGACGCGGCAACTCCCGCCAGCATGCCCAGGCCGGTTGAGAGGAAGGTCCGCCGGGGAAGCGTGGACATGAGACGTGGTGCTCCTGTTTGCGAATTGGTGGGTGGGGAGTCCGGCGGCGGGACTCGGGCAGATCGATCGGATAAGCTGATCGTACCGCAAACGATCCCACGAACGACACGGTCTGGAAGTTCCGCCTCGCAATTACGATCAATTCGTGGCGCGGCGGTCACTCTGGCTTTCCCATCCGCGTAACAGCATCAGGAACATGATTCGCACGCTCAGGTACGCCCTCCCCACCGTAGCGCTGTTCGCAACCGCGGCGCCGCCACTCTCCGCGGACGACGCAGAACGCCTGAACGCGTTCTTCGAGCAGGCGTTCGACGACGAGTTGAGCCGGCACCCGATGGAGAAGTCGTCCCTGGGCATCAAGACCGATTACGACAAATGGGACGACCTCTCGGACGCCGCCGCCCTGCGTGAGTACCTGATCAACACGCAGTTGCTGACGACGCTCCGCACGGAATTCGACTGCGCCCGGCTGTCGGACAAGGACAAGTTGAGCTACCGGCTGTTCGAGCTTCGCTGCCGGAATGTGATCGACGACTATCCCTGGCGCTTTCACACGTATCCGGTGGACCAGATGCGCGGCTGGCAGTCGTCGATCCCCGCGTTTCTGGTTAACACGCATCGGGTCACCAGCGTGCCGGATGCCGAGGCGTACGTGGCCCGGCTCCGGGGGATCCGCCCGCTGCTGGCCGAGGTGGTCGCCAACGTCGAGAGGTGTCGCGACAAGGGGATCGTCCCCCCGGCCTTTGTGTTCCCGCAGGTCCTGCAGGATTGTCGAAACCTGCTCACCGGCAAACCATTCGACGAGTCCGCTGCCGACAGCCCCTTGCTCAAGGACTTCCGCCAGAAAGTGAACGCCCTCGCCGTCGCCGACGAGCAGAAAGAGCAGTTGCTCGAGGCAGCCAGTTTCGCACTTGTGAGCGACGTTGAGCCGGCCTACCGACAGCTCATCTCCTTTCTGGAACAGTTGCAGTCGGCAGCCACGCAGGACGACGGGGCGTGGAAGTTTCCCAACGGCGAGGAATTCTATCGCCACGCCTTGCGGACGAGGACAACCACCGACATGACGCCGGAGGAGATTCACGACCTCGGCCTGTCCGAAGTCGAGCGCATCCAGAATCAGATGCGGGGCATCATGCAGCAGGTGAAGTTCACGGGCAGCCTGCAGGACTTCTTCCAGTTCACCCGCACCGATCCGCAATTCTATTACTCGAACGACGACGCGGGGCGCGAGCAGTACCTCCAGAAAATGACCGGATTGATCGATGCCATGCGGGGCCGCCTGGATGAGCTGTTTCTGACGAAACCGAAGGCCGACATGGTCGTCAAACGGGTCGAACCGTTCCGCGAAAAATCGGCCGGCCTGGCGTTCTATCAGCCGGCGGCCCCCGACGGTTCCCGCCCCGGCACGTGCTACGTCAACCTGGCGAACATGTCCGCCGTGTCGAAGTGCCAGATCGAAGCCCTGGCCTATCACGAAGGGATCCCGGGCCACCACATGCAGCTCAGCATTGCCCAGGAACTCGAAGGTCTCCCCCGCTTTCGCCGGTTCGGCGTCCGGTTTTCGGCCTACCACGAGGGATGGGGGCTCTACACGGAGTTGATTCCCAAAGAGATCGGCTGCTACACGGACCCGTATTCCGATTTCGGCCGGCTCTCGCTCGAACTGTGGCGCGCGACACGGCTGGTCGTCGATACGGGCATTCACTCGAAACGCTGGACGCGTCAACAGGCGATCGATTACCTGCTCGAACAGACGCCGGCCCCGGAGGAAGAGTGCCGCAAGGAGATTGACCGCTACATCGTGATGCCCGGCCAGGCGACCGCGTACAAGATCGGCATGCTGAAAATCCTTGACCTGCGCCAGCGGGCGCAAGACAAACTGGGCGACCAGTTCGACCTGCGGGAATTCCACGACGTGATTCTCCGCGACGGTCCGCTGCCGCTGACCTTGCTTGAGGAACAGGTCGAGGCATGGTTGGCCAGACGACAGACCGCGGGAAACTCGGACAGGACGAAGTAATCGGCAGCGTGGTTCCAATTACTGCGGTCGAGCCTGGTCCGGATTTTGCCCCACCGAAAAGCCTGTCAGGTTTCCTGCCCGGTCCCGACAATAAAGCCGGCCGTGAGCCAGCACGACGTGCGGCCAGCATTCGGTTGCGAACAGGCCGCGGCGGCGGTCGAGTTGCGTGTACTTGTCCGGTGACCGGACGGCCGTCTCGGCCAGATGCAGGTCCCCGTTGTCGGCAAACACGATCAGCCGGTCGTCGGACGTGATAATGCACGAGGCCGGCGTGCCGACGGTCGGCGCGAGCCATTTCTCCTGTCCCGATTCCAGATTCACACAATGAATTCCACGCCACGCCCAGTAGACGTGTCCTTTGTGGATCACGGGGCTGCACACGCCGGAGGGGTTCTCCGCCTTCCACAGTTCCCGGAAGCCCGCCCGCGATACGGCGAGGCAGCACATTGCCGACTGGTTGTATGACGACGTCACGAGAATGCGGTCCTCAACGACGGCCGGCGTCGGAATGTTGTTTGCGAAATCGGTCGTCCACGGGAGTTGTGCCAGCGTCTCCCCCTTGTGGCCGGCATCGAGACGCACCAGCAGCAGATGCCGCATCGTCAGGACAACAGCGCACGGTATGCCCTCCACGTCCAACGGCACCAGTCCGCCCGAATGACCGGCCTCGTCGCGGCAAGCGGAAGACCACAGTTCCTCGCCGGTCCGCTTGTCAAAACCCTTCACCGTGCCAGTCTGCGTGTCGCCGACTTCAACGATCAGCGTTTCATCCTGCACGAGCGGCGACGTGGTGTAACCGTAATCGCGCCGGCTTTCGCCCGCCCGTTTGCCGCCGACGTCCGGCCGCTGGCCGACGTGGTACTGGTCGTACAGGTTGAGCCGCCACACCAGACGGCCACGGTCGCGAGTGTCCCGGCACCGCAGCTCGCCGTCGATCCCCAGCGTGTAGAGCCAACCGGTCTCGGAGTCGTACTCCGGCGTGGAGGAGGGGCCGGAGTAGATCCCCTGATCTCCAGTCGCTTCTCGACCATATCGTGGGGCGGCATAGTCGACGCGCCAGACAGTTCTGCCGGTGCGGGCTTCCAGACAGGCGAGATGTTCTTGCTCGTCGCCCCAGCCCATGATGTATATGTGGTCGCCAATAACCAGCGGGGAGCTGGCCCCTTCGCCGACGTCGGCGTGCCAGAGTTCGTGCAGGTGCCACGCACCATCGTTCCAGCCGGAAGGTTCATCGACGACGTCCGTACGCTGCGGGCCACGCCAGTGCGGCCAGTCGGCAGCGCCCGCAAAGTGCGCGAGCGCGACGGCCACTGCCACAATTGCTTCGCCGCAGGATCGGATCGGAATCGTTTGCCGACGACTCTGTGAAGAGATTGGCCAACAGCTATGGGGCGGGTTACAATTCACAGCACGGAGTCAACCTTTTGCAATGGCGGATCGGAGGTGTCGGGATGCAACGGCTCATTGTCGAAGCTGGCACGTCAGTCAAATTACGTGATCTTCGCGAGTCGGCCGTCCTGTGTGACGAGACGGGTCGTGCCTTGGGATATTATGCCCCGACGGGTGCCAGTCCAAGCGGCGGACTCGAGTCGCCCCACCCGACCGGGGAGTTGCTGCGACGGGCGCATGAAGGGGGAGGAAGGTCGCTTGCAGAGATCCTGGCGGATCTGGAAGGCGTAGCATGAAGTGGACGGTGACGTGGGTCCCACCGGCCGAAACCGAATTGGCCGCCCTGTGGCTGGACGGCAGTATTCGCGGCGCAGTCACGGAGGCAGCGCGGCGCATCGACCGCGCGCTGCGGAGTGATCCCGCCAATCTGGGCGAATCACGCAACGCAGGACTCCGAGTCATGTTCGAAGCACCGTTAGGCGTCAGTTTTCGTGTGCTGCCGGATGAGCGGCTGGTACAGGTGCTGGATGTCTGGCTCACGATTCCCAAGGGATAGTGTGAGTCTGCCGTAGTCAGACGCCTCGATCAACATTTGATTGAATCAAGTTTCGGATTTCCCACATGTACCTCCGCATGGCCAAACGGGTCCTCCTCGAAACCGACAAGCGCCTCCTCTGGAAGCTCGCCTGGAACATGGGCTTCAAGGGCGCCCGCTCGGTGATGAAGTTCAAGCAGCGCCTCCGGCAGGGGGAGACGTTTCCGCCGTTCCTGTACATCTCGATCATCAATTCCTGCAATCTGCGCTGCCAGGGATGCTGGGTCGACGTGGCTGCCAAACAGCAGGTGATCGACGTCGCCGCGATGAACCGGCTGATTGGCGAAGCGAAGGAAAAGGGGAACGTCTTCTTCGGCATCGTCGGCGGCGAGCCGTTCATGCACCCGAACCTGCTGGAGATCCTCCGGCAACACCCGGACTGCTACTTCCAGGTGTTCACGAACGGCCACTTCATCACTGATGAGGTTGCGAAGGAATTGCGGCGGCTGGGAAACGTCACGCCGCTGATCTCAATCGAGGGGACCGAGATCGTCAGCGACGAGCGTCGCGGCCGCAAGGGGGTCTATTCCAAGAGCATGCAGGGGATCCAGAACTGCCTGGCGAACAGGGTGTTCACGGGGGTCTGTACCAGCGTTTGCAAGACGAACATCGACGATCTGGTCACCGAGAAGTGGGTCGACCGGCTCATCGAAATGGGGGTCTTTTACACCTGGTTCCACGTTTACCGCCCGATGGGGCCGGACGCACACGAGGAACTGTGCCTCGCGCCGGAGGACCAGATGCGCATCCGCAAGTTCGTCGTCGAAATGCGGGCCGCCAAGCCGATCATCTTGATCGACGCCTACTACGACCATGCCGGGCAGGCGCTCTGTCCGGCGGCGACCGGCATCAGTCACCACATCAACCCGTGGGGCGGGGTCGAGCCGTGCCCGATCGTGCAGTTCGTCACCGACTCGATTCACGACGAATCGAAGTCACTCACGGAGAAGTTCAATTCTCCCTACCTGCGGGAATTCCGCGATCTGGCTGCTTCTACCACGCGGGGCTGCATCGTCCTGGAGCGTCCCGATCTGCTCAGGGAACTCGTCGTGAAACACTCGGCGAAGGATGGCACCGTCCGCGGGACTGCGCTGCCGGAACTGGAAGCGCTGCGCGTGAGGCCCTCGCAATATAACCCCGAGCACGCGGTCCCGGAGAAGAGCTGGGCGTACCGGTTCGCGAAGCGGCACTTCTTCAACGACTTCGGGGCGTACCGGGGGAAGGACCATTCACAGGCGTCGGCGCCGGCGTTGATCGGGCGCGGGGAGGTGGGGGTCAGGGAATGCGGTGTGGAGGTGGTGCAGATTGAGGCATAGGGGCATACATGCGGTTGCGACATGGGACAATGCGATTTGAAATCTGAGATTTCAGATTCGAGATTCCAGGTTGAACACGCGCCTCGTCCTCGCGTACTTGAGCCACGTCAGAGGGCAACTCGCATAAAATACATGCGTTTCGAGGACCTCCCGGTCTGGCAGGCCGCGATTGAGCTGAAACTCGACATTGACGACCTGTTTTCACACCGGCTTGTACGTCGCCGCCGCAAGTGGATTGAGCAAATTGACGCCGCTTCCTTGTCGATCTCAAACAACATCGCCGAAGGATTCGAGCGCGGCACGACGAACGAACTGCTGATGTTCCTGTACTTCGCGCGCGGTTCCGCCGGTGAGACCCGTTCGATGCTGACGTATCTCGACCGCCGGATGGAGCGCTTGGCGCGGACCGCCGCGGCAAAATGGCAGCCGCTGATTTCAGATCTGAAATCTCAGATCTCAAATCTGATTCCGCGGTGTGAATCGGTGTCGCGCCAGCTTCGCGCGTAGGCGGACTCGCTGCAGAACACCGACATCCGGGGACAGCGCCACCTCAACGACCAGTCTCGAACGGCGTACGATCAGCACCGACGCAGCGACGAGTTCTGGAAGCGGATTCGGCGTGAGCAGGAGGAGCGAGCCGCGAAACGGCAGCCGGGCACAGCCGATGGTGATGAGTCGTCGGACGCACAGACGTGAGGCGAGGGGTGCAGGAGTAGCGGTGGGCGACGTGCTCGGCAGGACGCGCGCTTACGAGTTGAATTCTGAGATCTCAGATATCTCAGATATCAAATTTGAGATCGCAGAGTTCGGATTCCAGACCAGTACTGTTGTTTGTCGCGAATTGCACCGTTGACTGCACCTGGCAACTGTACTGCGGCTTCCTCTTCCCGTTTCCACTGCTGCTGGTCGTGTTTGGACAGAAAGACCGCCGCAGGCCGGGTCGCAGTGCGTGGCGGACGGAACTCGTGAGGATCGTGTGCGGCGCGGCCGTGTTTGCCGTTGGCTGGATGTGCCTGTTTCTGGCACAGCAGTCCACGCTGCTCCGTGCGTCATTCTGGCTCGATCACTCGGTCAAGCTGGTCGTGTGGGTGGTTTCCCTCGAATTCGCGGCCCAGGCGCTCGCGGGCGTCGAACGGGTGCTCGGCTACGATACGGCCCCGCCGATCAACCGGACGTTCATCTCCCGCACACCGGCCGAGTTCTGGACCCGCTGGAACCAGCGCGTCTACGGCTGGCTGTACGTCAATGCGTTCCTGCCGGGCGGAGGCGGTCGCGCCCCGGTGCGCGGCATCGTGGCGGCTTTCTTCGTCAGTGCCGTCCTGCACGAAGTGATGTTCGACATCGCCACATCGCGGGTGGACGGCTATCAAGCGACGTTCTTCCTGATGCAGATTCCGGCCGTGCTGGCGTCGCGTCCGGTTGAGCGATGGGCCCGGCGGGGGAGTCCCGTGGGAGTTCTGTTTGCCCACGCGGCCACGATTGCGTGGATGGGCGCATCCTCCATCTTCTTTTTTCAAGGGATCGAGCGGATCTTCCCGTTCTATTACACGGCCGAGCCGTGGCTGCCCTGAGCGCCCGCCGCATCTCCCTGAGCATTCACGCGCCGCCGCCCAATGCCGCCAGGGCCTCCGCGCGAGTCGAAAAGCTCGGCCAGCGGGTGTCAAGCCGCGTCGCCACCAGCGCCTCCATCGCATCGTCCGTCAAGCCGCAGACGGCCAGTCGCCCCCCGGCCGCCGACACCGCCTCCCACATCTGGATCATCGCGCCGATGATCGACGAACTGAGGTACGACGACTGCGTTGCGTCGACCACCACATTGCGGATCTGGTCGCGCTCAATCGATTTCAGGATCTGGTCCGTCTGCTCCTGGATCCGCGCCAGCCGGAACCCGACCTGGTCGCCGGTCGGCGTCACCACGAGCGTGCCACCGTGTGTTTCCACGTTGAATACAGGAGTGCTGCGGTGCATGGGCGGACCTTGTATTCAAGAACTGCACGGGGCGCGACGGAGACTTCCATCGCCATCCGCGGAAGTGACGCCGTTGAGCATACCCCGACTGTCTGCCCGGCTCAATCCCGCATCGGCAGGACGGTATGGAGCGAACCGGCACGCCGCACGATCCTGAGTTGCCCTCAGGGTGATGGATCGTAGATTATTGTGGGCTACCTGTGTGTCGCAGAGTGATCCCCCCGCTGGAGACTCGGCTGGTGCGCGTCGAACTGGCTTACGGACGGTCCGGACTGACGATTGACTTTCCCGACGGCGCACAGGTCATCCGGGCGCGCGACGCGGCCGGCGTCTCCGATGAGGCGGACGCCCTCCGGGCTGCAATGCGGGGACCGATTGCGTCGCGGCCGCTCGCCAAACTGGTCCGGCGCGGACAAAGCGTGGTCATTGTCCACAGCGACATCACCCGTCCAACGCCCAACGACCGCATCCTGCCGGTGCTGTTGGCCGAACTGGAGTCGGCTGGCGTCAATCGGTCCGACATCACACTGCTCAATGCCCTGGGGACGCACCGGTCGCAGACCGATGCCGAACTGAGAACGATGCTTGGTGAAGACATCGTTGAGAACTACCGCTGCCTGCAACACGACGCCTGCGACGACGCCAACCTGGTCTCGCTGGGAACGACTTCGAATGGCCACCCCGTCCGCCTCAACCGGCATTTCGTCGAGGCCGACGTCAAGGTCCTGACCGGCTTTGTCGAGCCGCACTTCTTCGCCGGGTTCAGCGGCGGCCCGAAGGGCGTGCTTCCCGCACTTGCGGGGGCGGAAAGCGTGATGACCAACCACGGAACGCGCATGATCGCGCACCCCAACGCCACGTGGGGCGTGACGGAAGAGAACCCGATCTGGGAGGAAATGCGCGAAGTCGCCCTGCTGGCCCGGCCGACATTCCTGCTCAACGTCTCGCTCAACGCCCGCCGGCAGATCACCGGGGTCTTCGCCGGCGACATGCTGGCCGCCCATGCGCGGGCGTGCCAGTTCGTCCGCGAGTCGGCGATGGTGCCCGTGGACGGACAATTCGATGTCGTGGTCACGACGAACAGCGGCTATCCCCTCGACCAGAACCTGTACCAGTGCGTCAAGGGGATGAGCGCCGCCGAACGCATCGTTCGGCCCGGCGGCTCCATCATCATTGCGGCCGCCTGTGCGGACGGCCTGCCGGACCACGGCCGTTATGCCGCGCTGCTCCGTGAGGCCGGGACTGTCGAGGGGCTGATGCAGATGCTGGAGCAGCCGGGCTTCATGGAACAGGACCTGTGGCAGGTGCAGATCCAGGCGCGGGTCCAGCAGCGGGCGCACGTGTACGTCTACAGTGACGGCCTGTCAGACCAGCAGATCGAGGGGGCACTGCTGACGCCCTGCCGGGACATTGGCGCCCTGGTCCGCGATCTGGCACGGCGCGGACCGGCGACGGCCCGGGTCTGCGTCCTGCCCGACGGACCGCAGACGATTGCCTGGCTGAGCCGTTCCGATGCGCCCAGGGCTTGAGCAGTTGCGGGAAAATCCACGGTGACTTGAGCGCTTGTGCGGAACTTTACCGGATTCGGAATAATTCCGGATTCTTCTGCCGAATTCTCCTCGCGCGCGGGATTCGTGACCTAGGCTTGGGTTGGCAGAACCTGTTTTCCGTGTGCCTCGCGCTGTTTGCGCGTGATGCGGGGACAGCCGGCCGGGTCGTCGTGCGACGCCGGCCGGAATCGACGGTCGTGAGTATTGTCCTGGCGACGGTTCGATCCCGTGGCCCCGGGCGATGGTCACGAACAGGCGAACCCGCCGCGAGGCGGGGGCGCAAAGCCATGGGTCTCAGCGTGAGATCGCCAGGCTGCCGAATGATGTAACGCAACCGGGAGTAGCACCATGGGGACTTTGTTGAAGGACGTTGGACGTCGTCGAGGACGCGTGATTCTGGGAGCGGCCGCAGCCGTCGCGACATTGTTGGCCGTGACGCCCGCCTGGGCGCAGACCAACCCGCTCGCGGGGGTCGACGTCATTCGCATTGAAGAGGACTGGGTCCTTGACGTGGCGGACCCGGAACCGGGCGGCAATCTGCCGCAGATCGAAACGGTGTTCGGTCCCTCAAGTCCCGCAACGGGGACGCACGCGATCTTTCAGGTCAACCACGGCTCGCTGCCCGCGTTCGGTGAAGGGGGCATGCAATTGCAGGCGTGGTGGGGCGGCTACCTCGTCGGCTACCGGTCGCAGTTCGCACCGCAGGAGCTGAACGTGGCCATCGAGCGGCTGACGTATACGACGGCGATTCGCGTCTGCGGCAACGGGCACGTGCACCTCTACGTCGTCAACGGCCACTCGCTGACCTGGGGCGACTTCGCCACAGACGGCGCGGAAAACACCAGCAACCTGCACATTCGCATCGAGTCGGCAAAGGTGAACCTGAACGACTGGAACTCCCAGAACTCGATCGACTACTCGCGCGTGACCTACGGCGGCAACCGCGTGAACAAGTACGTGCGGTCAGCGATCCGCTATTACACCGCAGCGGACCTCGTCAACCCCTACTACACGGACACCACCGAGACGGTAATTCACCGCCTCGCCGAAGATGAGTACGCGGCGCCCCCGGTCAACCAGTGATTCCGACCTGCGCAACGTGACATGAATTTAGTCGGCGGGCCACTGGTTCCCATCCCGTGCTCACGATCGACGCGCCGCCAGGGAGGGGGCGCGGCGGGGGCAAGACGCCCGTTCACCTCCGTGCGGCCGCTCGCTTCCCAAGGATCAGCACCATGAAATCATTCCCGACCATTCGCAGCGCCATTCGAAAATCGGACCAGTCGCGGAAGGGCAGCGTGCTCGTGCTCGCCGCAGGAACGCTGGTGCTGGTGTTCGCCTTCACGGCCTTCACGGTCGATGTCGGCTATATCACGACCAGCAAGGTCGAGTTGCAGAAATCCGCGGACGCGACCGCGCTCGCCGCCGTGCTCGAACTCCAGGACGCCTACGGTCCGGGGAAGGTCTACACTATGACTCAGGCGGAGTCGCAGGGCCGCACGGCGGCGCAGACCGTCGGAGGGCAGAACCGTTCGGCAGGTCGACTGTCGACGTATGTCGACCCGGCTCGGGACGTGCGATTTGGGCAGTACCACTACGACGACGCCACCAGCACGTGGATCAAAAGCTGGGGCGTCACGCCCTACAACATGGTCGAAGTCACCGTGCACCGCGATCAGGGCGGAAGCACGAACGGCGACGGACCGCTCGACCTGTTCTTCGCGCCCGTCATCGGCACCACGCAGGCGAACATGGCCGTCAAGTCGACGGCCGTGCTGAAGCCCGGCGTCGGATTCAAGAAGATCCCCGGCTACAACATCAGCATCCTGCCGATCACCCTCGATGTGCCGACGTGGGACAATCTGATCCAGAACGGCGTCGGGACGGACA
>CAZWGW010000094.1:12750-14253 GCA_964633565.1 uncultured Planctomycetaceae bacterium | reverse complement strand
CAAGTCCTCGACCCGCAGCCGGAAGACCGCGTGCTGGAGATCGGCACCGGGAGCGGCTACCAGTCGGCCGTGTTGTCGGGCCTGGTCAAAGAGGTTTACACCATCGAAATCCTTCCGACGCTTGGACGCAATGCGGAGAAACTCCTGGGGAGCCTCGACTGCAGGAACGTGCACGTGAAGATCGGCGACGGCTATGAAGGCTGGCCCGAGCACGCCCCCTTCGACAAGATCATCGTCACCTGCTCGCCGGAATCGATCCCGCAGCCGCTGGTCGACCAGCTCAAGGACGGCGGCCGCATGATCATCCCCCTCGGCGAGCGCTACCAGCAGGTCTTCCATCTGCTGGAGAAGAAGGAGGGGCAGATGGTCGAAACCAAGCTGTTGCCGACGCTGTTCGTCCCGATGACGGGCAAGTCGGAGGACGCCCGCGCGGTGAAGCCGGACCCGCTGAACCCGAAGATCGTCAACAGCGGCTTCGAGGACCTGCGCGAGGACGGCCTGGCGGTCGGCTGGCATTACCAGCGGCGGTCGACGATCGAACACGACGGCGCTCCGGAGGGGCAGAATTACATCTGCTTCGAGAACACCGACCCCGGACGGACGGCGCACATCCTGCAGGCGATGGCGATCGACGGACTGGAGGTGCCCGCCGTGACCGTGAGCCTCTCGATCCAGGTCGGCGACGTGCTGCAGGGACCGTCCGCCTTTGAGAAGCCGGCGCTGATCGTCCACTTTTTCGATCAGCGGCGCGTGCCGATCGGCGAGCACGTGATCGGCCCGTGGCTGGCGCAGTCGGAATCCTGGCAGAAGATCACGTCGCGCATTGCCGTCCCGCCGGCCGCACGGGAGGCCATCCTGCAGGTCGGCCTGAACGGCGCGACCGGCAAACTGTGTATCGACAACGTGCAACTCACCCCGCATCGCCGCTGACCGTACCGCACGCGGCTCGCGTGCGTCAACATGCTGCCCGGCCCATGAATCCACCGTCGCTTCGCGAGATTCAAACGCTGTCCGGGGCCACGTTCGCCGGGGACTCATCCGTTCCCGATCACTTCGGCGACCCCGCATCGGAATACCGCGCCGCCACGCACCGTGCAGCACTGTTCGATCTCAGTGATCGCGTCTCCATCGAACTTCGCGGCAAGGACCGGCAGTCGTTCCTGCACAACTTCTGCACGAACGACATCAAGCGGCTCCGCCCCGGCGAGGGGTGCGAAGCATTCCTCACGAACATCAAGGGCCGCATCGTCGGACACATCCTCGTCTTTGCCGCAGAGGACGCCCTCTGGCTCGACAGCGTCCCGGGGGGCGCGACGTTCCTTGCATCGCACCTTGACAGGTACGTGATCACCGAGGACGTGCAGGTGCTGGACCGGACGCCGGACCTGGGGATGCTCTACGTGGCGGGTCCCGACGCAGCCGCGCGCCTCGGCGCGCTGCTTTGTGCAGGCGTCGCAGAATTCGAGCCAGGTGGATGCCGGAACGACTCCTGCGCCGGTGTTG
>CAZWGW010000094.1:0-12740 GCA_964633565.1 uncultured Planctomycetaceae bacterium | reverse complement strand
AGACGCGGCGGTTCGATTTCACGCTCGCGCCCGGCTTTCAGCTCCTGGCGACGCGCGACCGGCTCGCAGACCTGTGGACCGGGTTGACGGCTGCCAGGATTGCTCCCGCCGGCGCGGCCGTCTGTGAAGCGCTGCGCATCGAGGCCGGCTTCCCGCACTATGGCGTCGACATCAGCGAGGACAACATCGCCCAGGAAGCCGGCCGCACGAAGCAGGCGATCAGCTTCACGAAAGGCTGCTATCTGGGACAGGAACCGATCGCCCGGCTCGATGCCATGGGACACGTCAATCGCATCCTGCGCGGCGTGCGGCTCGCCAATGGACCTGTCCCGCCAGTGCAATCGCCGGTCTTTGATGAAACCGGCGCTCAACAGGTCGGGGTGATCACGTCCGCGGCGATGTCATACGCGGAGACCACCCCGGTCGCCCTGGCGATGCTGCGGAGTCAAGCCAGCAAACCCGGAACACAAGTTTGCCTGAAGAGCACGTCTGGGCAGACTATTCCCGGCACAGTCTTCTGGCCGACGCAATAAGTACACAACCGGCTTTCGCAGCCCACAGAATCGACGACCGACGTCGCAGTCCTACCCACCACCTGCCACCCACTCCCCACTGCGCTCGTACCCTCACCCCACCAACTCCGCAACCGGCCGCGCATCCTCCGGCAGGATCATCACCGGCCGCTCGTTGACGTCGCGGACAAAGCTGTGCGGGTCAATCCCCAGGTTGTGGTAGATCGTCGCCAGCACGTCGCGGTAGTGGACGGGGCGGTCTTTGGCGTAGGCGGCCGTGTCGTCGGTCGACCCGATCACCTGGCCCATCCGCATGCCGCCTCCCGCCAATAGCGCGGCCTGCACCGGCGCCCAGTGGTCGCGTCCGGCGTCCTTGTTGATCTTGGGCGTGCGGCCGAATTCGCCCCACACGACGACCGTGACGTCCTGGTCCAGTCCGCGGGCCGACAGGTCGTCGATCAGTGTCGAGATTCCTGCGTCAAACGTCGGCAGGTGCTTGCGCATGTGGTCGAAGTTGCCACCGTGCGTGTCCCAGAATCCGTAGGCGACGGTCACGACGCGGACGCCGGCTTCCACCAGCCGCCGGGCGATCAGGAGTTGGTCGTTCCACATCGGCGCGCCGTCCCCCAGGTGCTTGGGGGAGCCTTTGCCGTAGCGTTCGCGGAGCGCGGGGTCTTCCTGCTCGACGTCGAGCGCCGCCACCAGGCGTGACGAGGTGAGCACTTCGAACGCGCGGCGGTAGTTTTCGTCCATGTCCCCCAGCCCGGTGTGGTCGGCCGCGCGGCGAAATTCATCGAGCTGGCCGAGCAACTGCTGCCGGCTGGTGAACTGCGTTTGTTCGATGTAGCGCAGCTTCATGCTGGCGAGGTCTTCGCCGTCCGCACGCACCTGGTTGAACGGGCTGCCGAGGTAACCCGCGCCGGTGCTGTTGTACGGCCGGTGCTGCATCGTCGGAAACAGGTCGACGAACGGCGGCGTGACGGGATCGGTCCGCCCCTGGACTCTGGCGACGACGGAACCGAAGTTCGGCAGCCCTTTCCGCTCCACGTCTCCCATCGTGTAGCCGGTCAGGCTCTGGAAGCTGGAGTGCTCATCGCGCTGGCCGACGACCGAACGGATCACCGCGCACCTGTCGGCGACCTTGGCCATGCCGGGAAGCAGTTCGCAGAACTCAATGCCGGGGACACTGGTCGCGATCGGCTGGAACTCGCCGCGGACCTCCTTCGGAGCGGCCGGCTTCAGGTCGAATGTGTCCTGGTGGGCGATGCCGCCGGACAGGTAGACCATAATGACCGACTTGTGCCGGCTGCCCGCGGCGTCGGCAGCACCTGCGCGGAGGAGTTGCGGCAGCGTCAATCCCCCGACGGCGAGGCCGCCGACCTGTAGGAACGACCGCCGCGACAGACCGTCGCAATAGCGATGTCGAGGTCCAAGGAGCGTGAACATGGAAGGGTGTCTCCGGGTCCGCATCTACCGCTACATATTCTAATCGGCTGATGCGTGCTGCGGAAGATTCTTCTTTTTCGATCAACGTAACCCGAAGCACCAAGGCGGGAACGGACGTGCCTTACAACTCCGTCCCTCGCTCACGCTTCGGGTTACGATGCAAGTCGCCTCGCGATTACTTGATCCGAATGACGCGGCTCGCCTCGAACTTCTTCCCGAACATGTCCGTCGTCCGCACCTGAATCCGGTGAGTCCCCGGTGGGGTACTGGCCGGCAGTTTCGCCGTCCAGACATGCGTCGACCGCGCCGGCTTGGGGAGCTTGCGCCACGCTTTGGACGACGCGGCCAGCAGCGCCTCTTCGCGGTCGAAGACCGTCTGGTAGTTCGGATCGACAATCGCCGCCCGCTCCATTGGCCGCCACTCGCCGTCCCCCAGGCGCATCTCGACTGTCGAGCGCTCGGAGCCGTTGAACACGTTGACGGTGATCGCCGTATCGCCCGCCTGGCTTGCGGTCACGACCTCTGGGGCCTGGATCAGCATCTGGTAATCAGCCGGCCGGCCCGCGGCCTTGTACTCCAGAGAATATTTCGTCCCGTCGAACGAGATGATCGAGTACCCGTTGGGTCCACCGTCGGCCATCGTCGAGTGCGGGATACCGCGGTCGTCGGGAGCGCCGCTCCACCAGCTCCCGCAGACTGTGACGTTGATGATGTGATGGTGCGGCACCGGTCCGCGCCAACCGTCCGCGCGAGTGATGAACCGGTGCTCATGGACGTGCTCGTGGGCGGAGATCGAAATACAGAACGGCCGCTGCTCGATCAGGCGGTACAGTTCGTGGCGGTCTTCAACGTCGACCAGCGGGATGTGCATCATCAGCACGACGAGCTGCTGTTCGGGGATCTGCTCCAGGTCGGTCCGGATGAACTCGAGCTGTTCGGGACCGAGTCCGCCGACGTAATGCCCCTCCCCTTGCCCTTCGTCGAAGAGCCAGTTGATGTCGTCGAGCACGAGGAAATGCACCGGCCCGTAGTCGAACGAGTAGTACGACGGGCCGTAGATCCGCTCAAAGGTCTCGTTGGCGTGGGTGCGAACATGGGCGTCGTAGTTGATGTCGTGGTTCCCGATGACGTTGTACCACGGGATGCCCAGCAGCGCGATCGCGCGATTCAGCGGCTCGAACGTGGTCAGATCGTCGAAGGCGATGTCCCCCAGCGTGACGCCGAACGAGGCGTCGGTGCCGACCAGTTCGTCGATCACGTCGTGGGCGATCCAGTCGACCTCCTGCTGGTTGCGCGGCTGCGGGTCGCCGAACAGCAGCGCGTGAAACTGGTCCGGCTCCTCCTGCGGATAGAGCGGAAAATCGACCGATTCCGGAAGCGGCCCGGTCGCCGCCACGCCGCCGAACTTGAGCGGCGGCGAGCCGTGCGGCTTGTGGAGGTAATAGAACTGCGGCAGCATTTCCGCGCTCAGCGGCGTGCGCCAGCCGCGGGGCTTAATGACGAACAAGGGCGTGTCGTCCGCGAGCGGAAGCTCATAGCGGCCGCTGCGATCGGTGGCGACAATCTGCCGGCCGTTCGAGACCCGCATGTCGGGAAGCCGTCTCTCGCCGGCGTCGAAGCGGCCGTTGTTGTTCGCGTCGTGGAAGACGACGCCGGTCGCCGTCGCGGGCGTCACCGGCCGCGGCGGCTGCGAACGGAGGGGCGCGAGGCTCACCAGGCCGAGCAGGAGTGCACCGCTGGCGGCAATGATGGCGGGAGTGTGGCGCATTGGGGAGGATCCTCTGTCGGTGGGGCAGACACGGGCGGCCGCGACTTGCGCGGGTCGGCTGATGATACGGGCCACTGCGACGAGAGACAAACGAGGTCGACAGCGGCAAAGAGCAGCTGCGGATGAACCCTCGCGGCGCTGGTTCCCGCGGTGACCTACGTCGCGGACGTGAGCAACAACGAGAACGTCGCGCCCGGACCCGTTGATGCTTCCAGCGACAATTCCCCCCCCAACTGCCGCGCCAGGCCGCGGCTGAGCGCCAGACCCAGGCCCACTCCCGGCGCGGACTCGGCCGCCTGCTCGGCGGACTTGGAGAACGGCTGAAACATCCGCCGCCGCACGTCCGCCGCCACGCCCGGACCAAAGTCGCGAACCGTGATGCGGGGGCCGCGGTCGTCCTTCGACGCGTGGATGATGATCCGCGTGTTGTCCGCGCGGCAGGCGTACTTGCAGGCGTTGTCGACGAGGTTGAAGACGATCTGCTCGACAACCGACGGATCGGCCCAGACGAGCGCTGCCCGGGCGTCCCCCTCGACGACGATCTCCATGCCGGCCCGCGCTGCGCGGCGCTCCAGCCGCGGCTGCATGCGCTCGACGAGATCTCCCAGCGCGAGGACCTGCCGGTGCGCCGCGCCGGGGCGGCGTTCGAGCCGGGCGTAGCCGAGTACGTTCTCCACAAGGTGCCCGAGGCGGTCCGACTCGCTCCGCAGCGTGTTGATATAGTCGCGGCGCTGTGCCTCATCCGTGAGAAGGCCGTCAGCCAGCATTTCGGTATAGAGTTGCAGCGTCGTCAGCGGTGTGCGCAGTTCGTGCGTGACGGCTGAGACAAACGCGGCCCGCCGCTCGCTGAGGGCCGTCACCCCGTGCAGCAGGACGGCAATGGCAACGACGGCGACCAGCAGACCCAGCCAGGCGGCAATCAGGGCCGTCTTCATGGGGCTGGCCGGCCCTGCCGAGAGCGACACCGCAGGGAGTTCCAGTCGTACCGGGAGGGCTGCCAGCGTGTGCCGCGGCTCCGCCGGCGCGTCCGCCGTCACCGGGACCAGCGCGACTTCGGGGAGCAGGTCGGCCACTTCGCCCAGGAGTGTTTCCCGCAGGCGGTCCCAGTTGAGCCAGCACCCCTGGATCGACGTCTCTCCGTCGATCGTCACGCGCCGCGCGAGCAGCAGGTGTTCCCCCATCCACAGCGGCCGGCTGACTCCTTCCTGCACGGTCGATTTGGGTGACGCGATCCGGGAGTTGCCCCGCTGAGTCCGCACCTGCTGCTGCGCCAACTGCTGCAACGCCTCGTTCCGTTGCGAAAAGTCGTCGAGCGAAACGGACTGCTGCGCCAGGGCGTTGTCCGAGTCCGGCCGGCGGCTGCGCGAGATCGGCGCCTGGCTCTGCTCGGCGACCTGGGCCGTATTGGAAACGGGGTTGAACGGCGTCTCGTCAGGTGACTGCGAGGCGTTCGCCACGAGCGTTTGCGGCAGCGTCTCGAGCGGCAGTTCCGGAAGCAGCGACTCGAATGCGATCATCCCCCGCAGGTTGTCCAGGTTGGATCGATTGACTCCCAGCATCCCGGGCGAGAGGCCGTTCTCCAGCGCCCAACTCTGCACTTCGCTGGACGGCGCCTGCGGGGAGACGAACGTCCCGTCCGGGCAGACCTGAAAGTTGAGCAGCACGAATTCCGACGGCTGATTCAGGAGCGGAGAGGGGGTGCGGACCGTCCCTTGGCCCGACTCCGATACGACGACGTATGACGGCTCGAACACGAAATGCGGCCGCGCCGCTTCCTGGGCGATAATCGGCATCAGCAGGCTGTCCATCCGCCACAGCGCGACGCTCAGTTTCTCGTCCCGTTCGGCGGCGGCGCGGGCCAGCCGTTCCGCCTGGTCCAGCTCCAGCGCGCGCAGCGTGAGCCACGCGAACCCCGGCAGCAACACTGCCAGCGCGAGCAGATAGGAGACCCAGACTTGCCACGGACGGTGAAACACGGTTCTGGAGTCGAGGCTGCAGCCGGCCTCAATGAGGCCGGATGTATCGACGTCTTTTGTACAACCGCCGGGGTCACTGACCCCGGCTACAGATGGTGGTTTGAAACATGTATCCCTTTCCGCGCACGGTCAGCAGGATGGCCGGGTCCGCCGGGTCGTCCCCCAGCTTTTCGCGGAGTCGGGCGACGTGCATGTCGATCGTGCGAGTCGTCATCCCCCGCGCATCGATTCCCCACACACGCTGCAGCAGTTCCTCGCGGGAGACGGCCCGGTCGGAATGGGCCGACAGATATCGCAACAGGTCCGCCTCGCGTTCCGAGATCTCCGTACGCTCGCCGCTTCCGTCGCGGATTTCGCGCCGCGCGAGGTCGATCCGCCGGCCCCCCGCGAGATCGATCATCGTGGACACGTGCAGTTCCTGAGGCGCGCGGCGGAGGACGGCCTCGACGCGTGCCAGCAACTCGCGCACGCTGAATGGCTTGACCACATAGTCATCGGCCCCCAGCCGCAGGCCGGCCACGCGGTCGTTCTCGTCTCCCCGTGCCGTGAGGATGATCACCGGTTGCGTGGGCCGGGCGTCGCGCAGCGTCCGCAGCAGATCGAGGCCGCTCCCTCCGGGCAGGACCAGGTCGAGCAGCAGCAGGTCGTATGTCTCCCGCAACGCCGTCGCCCGTCCTTCATCCGCCCGTGCCGCCTGCAGCACGCGATAACCCGCGATCGTCAGCGCATCGACGATCCCGCGGCGGATGGCGGCGTCGTCTTCGATCGTCAGGATGCAGCGGGCGGACATGGGCGGGCGGAGCCTATTGCGTCAAATGGATTGTATGCGGAAATGGCACTCCTGGTCATGCTGAATTGGTTCAATGGTCTTTTGTCCTTTGTCATTTGTCACTGGTGACTCGTTGCGGCAGGATGGCGCGTGAATGCCAGTCCCCAATGACCAATGACCAATGACCAATGACGAACGACAAATCACTCTCCCTCCGTGACAATCCCGGCATTGGTCAGCCCAGTGTACACCTCGGTCGACACCAGCCCCAGCCAGGGGTCGCTGTCGGGGGTCAGGAACAGCTCGGCGTACACTCGCCGGTTGAGGTCGGCGACGTTCGGCCCGACCGCGCCGTCGATGAACCACTGGTGCAGTTGCGTGTGGAACTGGTACTCGTTGCGGACCGTGTCGAGGGCGATGTTCGACTGCAGGCGGTCGAAGAGCAGCGCGAGCATGGGCGACTCAATGTCCCGCTTCGAGACGGCAATGCGCATCGCGGCGGCGGCGAGCGGCCTCTCGCGAGCGACGAGCGCGCGGCTGGATTCGTCCAGTTCCGTCTGCGGCTGATGCAGCGCGGCGATTTTCGTCCAGACTTCGTCAGTGGTCGCCGCTTCGAGGGATTCGCGATTCATCGTAATCATCCGCACGGGACGTAGTTCGACGAGGCTCTTGGGCACCGTCCGCGCCTCCGCACGTTGAGCCGGCACGGCTGGCGGCGCGGCGTTCGACGTCGCCGCGCCTTGTTCAACGGCCACGGCCCCCTGTGCCAGAAGGGATGCGGCGAATTGCGGCGGCACGCCGACCGTTTGCAGATCACCCGCCCACGCCGACATGACCGACTGCATCCGGTTCTGGTGCCAGGCCGCGAGGACTGTCGCGCGCGCCTCCTCGCTGCCGGCATCGCGGCACTCGTTCGCAAGCGACTCGGCCCGGAGCAGCCACTCCTGGAACGCTGCCGGTCCGTACAGGCCCGGCAGGCCGTCGAGCGGGCGGCCGTCGGCGCCCAGCACGTAGTGAATGCTGTTGCCGGTCACCGTGCGTACGAGTTTGCGGCCGTCGCCGAAGTCGACCGTCATCACCGGGACCGGCCGGACCGACTCCCAGTGCAGGATGAACCGGTCCCGCAGCAGGGCCGAGACGTCGGAGTTGGCGTACAGCGTCGTGCGGAAAAACCGGCTGTTGGCGCAGCTCAGCTCATCAGTGAGTTTGCCCAGCATCCGCAGGCTGAGGATCGGCTTGCCCGATTTGCGAGCTGCCTCCTGTGCCGCCGCCAGATCGGTGTACCAAAACAGGCGCGAAACGGTGCAGTACCGCTGGCCGCCCACCAGGTCGAGAAACCGGTCGAATTCTGCCAGCCGTTTCTCGGCGGATGAGCGGGCGGCGTCATCGTCGGTGATCGCGTCGCGCGCCGCGACGAGGCCCGCGCGCTCGGTGGACAGTTCTTCGAGCACAGCCGGCCCGTGCGTTCGGAGTCGTGCGACGAGTGATTCAGCCCCGGCGACGTCTCCGGACGCCTGCAACCGAGCGTATTCCCCCGACGCACCGGTCGCGGGCGAGCGCGCGAATGCCGCCGAAACGGCGACGATACCAAGGACCAGGCTCAAGACGACTGTTTTCATGGTTCACTCCCGATGTGCGGTCCGCGACCTGCGCCGTCTGCGGGGACAACGCCTATGGGAGATAATACCGCCGAAAGCGGGAAGGCCCTGTAACGAGCGTGTAACGGGCAGGGTGCCGTGACATCAGAGATCACAATCCACGCTGTGCCTGCGCGCCGTGTTGGTCAACGTCGATCCACGCAGCAGTGGGTCCGTACAACGCGACAACCACGTCCCCGGTCAATGCCACCGCGATGATGAACACAACGGTTAACACGGGTGGGTTCATGACATCGAGGAGCAGGGCATAGGCAGTCAGCCACCAATTGGGCGGCATCCAGCCCATTGGCGTCTCCGCAAGGATGAAGAGGTTGGCCCGGATTGATATGCCAGATAACAGGATCGCCCATGAAGCCGCGCAAAGCCGGTTGATCGTCGAGCGCCGTGTCATCACGGCTTCTCCGCATCCCCGCACGCGCACACCATTTCCCCGCACCCGGGGCACCCGTCGCCGTATTTGGCCAGCACCGCCTGCTGCAGGTCAACCTGCGCCACGTTGGCGATTGTCGCCAGCCACGCCAGAACGTCGGCAAACTCGGCGGCGAGGTCAGCCTGGCTGTGCCGCTCCCGGTCGCGGAGGGCGGCCGCCAGTTCGCCCACCTCTTCCATCAGCCACATGAACGTCCCTTCGATGCCCCGCGCCTCGTCCTTGCGCGAGTACATCCGGTCGATCAGGACCTGGAAATCCCGCAGCGTGAGCCGCGGCTCGTCGGGAGTCGGGGAAGGTTCAAACGGCATGGCGGATTACTGTTCCGGGACCTTGATCGGCAGCGGCGGCTCGCGCTGCCACTCGGCCGCCTCCGTGCTCTCGGGGAGCACCGACCGCACACGGACGACGAACCTGTCGGGCGTGCCGCCGAACGTACCGGGGAGCACTTTTGCGGCGATCTTGTGCGGCAGAGGCGCCGCCTTGCCGTTGGCCAGGTTCGGCACGACCCAGTCGGTGTACACGCCGGTTTCCGTCACCACCGCCACATAGAACGTCAGCGGGCGGATCGGCGAACTGTTGCGGATCGTCCCTTCCACGTGCAGTTGGCCGCTGGCGACGTCGACCGTCGCGCGGACCTGCGCCTCCCCGAGCGCCGCCTTTTCGAGCGTCACGCCGGGCTGCGGCGGGTCGGGGAACTTCACGCGCTGCCGCTTGAGGCCCGACTCCAGCACGCGCGGAAATTCCCCCTGCAACTGGCCGGCGGTGACGCCGAACGCCTCTTCAAACTGCGCGGTTCGTTCTTCTGCCGGCTGCGGCTGCAGCGGCTCGCGCGACGCCAGTTGCTGCACGTAGGTCTGGTACCGGTCCGCGTGCTGCGTGACGAGCATCCAGTGCAGCGACCACGCCTGAATGTACGACTGGGCCGCGAGGATGTCGCCGTGAAACGTCCCGTCGTCGTCAATGACCGCCGTGAAGGAGACGTCGCGCAGCGCCTTGTCGCGGGCGAGGGACGCGTACAGCGAATTGATCTTCGCGGGGTGTACGTCGATCCGGTCGCCGGAGCTTTCGAAGCCGGTGGCGATCCCCTCATCGAACCAGGCGGGGATCGGCGCCAGCCGCTGAAAGACGCGGTTGTACACCTGCTGGTGGATCGCCTCGTGCAGGGGGACCTGGAACGTGCGGCACTCCTCCAGGCGGATCGCCAGCCAGTTTGTGAGCTTCGAGTAGAAGCCCGCGATATGATCGGCCGACAGCCCCGCGCCGCCGGTGCTCTCCAAAGCGTACTTGTTGAAGTCGTCGTCGGACTCGAACACGACGAGCACGAGCGGATACTCGGGGTCGCGCAGCGGGAACCGCATGTCGGCCGCGAACTTCTCGAACGTCGACTCGACGTTGTTCATGAACCGGCCGGCCTTCTGCAGGAAGCCCTTGACACGCGTGTCGAAACGCTTGTCGAGCGGTCCAGCCAGCACCAGCGCCACGACGAACGGCTTCTGCACCTGCACGCGGACGCGGTCCGCGCCGAACTTCTCCTGCAGGATGGCAGCCATCTCATCGGCCGTGACCGGCGCAGGCCCGTCGGCGACGTCGCGCTTCTGCACGGCCTGTTCGGGGATCACCAGCAGCCGGCCGTCGCGCTGCAGGAGCGCGTGCGCCCCCTGGCCGGAGCCGTAGAGGCGGGCTTCGACGGTCTGCCCGGCACCCTGTTCGTCGACGTACTTGAATGTGTCGGCGCGCGTATTTGCGGACTGGGTCACGAGCAGAAGTGACGGCAGGACAGCCGCGATGAACCGGACAGACATGGCAGGCCCTCTTTCGGATCCCGATTGGAACGAGCCGACGCTCCTCGATTAGACACATTGCGCGGCGTGATCGCAATTCATGCCAGTGATTCTTCATCACCCGCCCGTGCGCGTCCGCCAGCCGGCGATCGATTCCATGTGCCGCACGGCCCAGTCCATCGAGCGGCAACATATCCGCCCGGTCTAGACTTGGCTCAAGTAAACTGCCTCGTTGATAGTAGTTGCTGCGACACAGTTGGTTTAAACTTGTTAGCGAACGTGATACAGTGACTGAGCGAATCGACGAATCCCGTCGAATCGCGAGTGTTGGATTCACAACAAGACTACTTCTGACCGAAAGACGCTTTCCCCCAGGTAGGTTTTCGGCCCATTGCTGAGGTGCAGGCCAATGTCAGAACCGCGCCACGACGACGACGTGATTTCACCGCAACTCGGCGCTACCGAGGACCCGGCTATTCTGGCGATTCCAGTCGGGTCTGGCGGTGACGGTCCGATGGCACACTTCATTGTCAGTGACTGCATGTTGTCGTTGATGCGTGTGGCGAAGCGCATCTGCCCGACCGATGAACCGACTCTAGCGGAATTCGACCGCTTGTCGACCGAGTCCGAAGCCCGTCAACTCGGCGTCCTGGACATTCTGGTGTTGGATGACGAAAAGCCGGGCACCGGTCTCGCGACGTTCATCGTATGTGCCAGTCTCTATCACGCATTCCCAGAATCGGACTGGCGGATCCTGTTCGACACGGAGACGGTACTCGCTCTCGTGTGTCCAGACGCCATTAACCCGCGAAAAGGGCGCGATGCCGGGGCATTGAGGAATCTGATTTCTGCGGCGTGCCAGCTTGGAGATATTGACCGAAAAGAGTCGCCGGCGCGAGCCGATTGGCTGGCACCCGCGCAGGCACTCGACTTTCTGGCGACGTACCTTGAAGGCCGAGAGCATCTTGACGATGCCATGGCCTGCTATTTGAGCGCCACCAGTCTGTATTTGCTGAGTGATCCTTCCCGTGCCAGGAATACTTCACGCCGCGCGGTCCTGATGGCGCGACAACTTGGCCTGCCCAATGCGATCATGAAAACGCAGACGATGCAAGCGCATGTGATGGCGACTGCAGCAAGGGAGCAGGGTACCAGCAAGGCAGAGGCATTTGACGCAATTGAGGCTGCAATTCGCGCATTCCCCGCGGCCTCGTCATCATCGACGACTCCAATCGACATGATTGGTTCGTGGCTGAGAGAAGAGACTTCGTATAGACCGCTGCGGACGATGTTGTGGGCCGTGCGTCCGGACCTGATTCCACAGCAGCAGAAGCCGGATCTCCGCGAGTTATTGGAGTCGTACCGACATCTCGTTGCCGTCGTCGCGTCCCTCCCTTACTCGGCATGGCTCGAACACGCCATGAAGATGGGTGCATGGATCTCCGAATATGAATCACTACGACTGGAACTGGATCCGATCCCCGACCAGACGGCAGTGACAGTCTCCTGGATTGACCGGACAATTCGTCACAACGCTCTGCGTCGTTCATTGCCCCACAACAACTCGCTCGTGCGCGAGGATCTCACAGAGCTGGACACTCGACTCCTCGAGATTCTGCATGAAACGGTGCACGTACTCAGCATGCATGGCGCAACCGGTGCCGCGCTGATTGCCATGCACTGGGGTCTGCTTGAACTTGAATTTCGATTGTGGGGAAAGTCGATCGAGGACGGAGACCACGAACTGCCGGATCCTGCCGTCGGTCTGCCTCCAGCTCCTCTGCGGACGCCGCGTGTCGAAGAACTGCCCCTGATCGAGCAGTCACTCGAACTGGAACGCAAGGCGCAGATCCTTTGTCAGGTCTGGACACCCTGGCTCGAAGGTGTCGCCTTGTTTGCAGAACTTGCCGCGGACCCGGAGCAGGATCCGGAAATGCGCTCAAATGCCGCATCCGCCGTGAACGAACTCTGGGACCTTTCGCTGGGCGCGGAAGAGCTCGATGAGTTGGAACAAATCCAGCGGTTGATGACGTCAAAGCTTGAGAAAGCAGATCGACGCGTTTCCGATGCGCAAGTGCGGATTGGACCAACGCGATTGCGAACGTACCTTGGTACGTATCCGGCCCACTACCTGGCGGGCTACTTCGCCGTCAGAGGCGTCATTTCATCCTGGCGGCGCACGTTGCGTACGCCGACCAGCGGCGCCGTGCTGTTCTCGGCGCTGTTGCATGCAACACAATTTGGTGGTCACGAAGCCATCCCTGACCTGCAGCTTCCGCTCCCCGAATTCCAGAATCAGGCGATCAGTCTGCACGTCGCATGGGTGGCTTCTGTGTCGTCAGTTGATGTCAATTCCCTTCGCGCGTTGCTGGTCACCGACACTGGCAGAAACCGCGGCTT
>CAZWGW010000093.1:7718-14343 GCA_964633565.1 uncultured Planctomycetaceae bacterium | reverse complement strand
TCTGGCGCGCGCCAGGGAACTGTTCTCGAACGGTGCGGACGAACGTTCGACGCAGGGCCTGCGCAAGCTGGCCGAGACACTGGCGAAGCGCGGCGCCCATGCCGACGCGGCTGGAATCTTGCGGTCGCTGCTCGACGCCGAAATCGCGCGATACTCGCAGGATCCGCGCGGCACAGGCCGCCGGTCGGCGCTCGACGCCGCATTCGATGCATTGCGAACCGAGCTGAAGTCGCAGCAGGCTCGCGGCGAGTCCGCCGCCCTGTTTCAGGAGCAGGCCGGTCTGATGGACCGCTACGCCGAACCGGTCGTGGCGGCGCTGGCCGGGCATGAGGAAGACGCCGTCCGGTGCGTCGTCGCGCTGCCGGACGGTCGCGGGGCACTGTCGGGTGGCATCGACGGCGCCGTCCGCCTGTGGGACCTGGCGACAGGGGAGGAAATCCGGCGATTCGATCATACCGGCGCCGTGACCGCATTGAGTGTGTTACCGGGCGGACGGGAACTCCTGACAGCGTGTGAGGATACATTTCTCCGGCGGTGGGACGTCGAAACGGGCGCCGAACGGCAACGGCTCGAAGGACACACGTCCCGCGTTCTGTCGCTCGACGTGTCTGCCGACGGGCAGTGGGCGATTTCGGGAGGCAGTGATCGCTCCGTCCGATTATGGGACCTGCGGTCGGGGACGCTTGCGCGAACGTTCACCGGGCACGGCACCACGGTGTGGCGCGTCGCCCTCGCTCCAGACGGCCGGCTCGCCCTCTCCGCTTCCGCACGCGAGGAAGGGGAGGCGAAGGACGGCAGCGTCAGATTGTGGGACGTCGCCACCGGCCGGGAGTTGCGGCGCCTCGAGGGACATGCCGCGACGACGGTCCTCAGCGCGGCGTTCACGCCCGCCGCCGATCGCGCTCTGACGGGTGATTCGCAGGGAGTGGTGATTCTGTGGGAGGTCGAATCGGGGAAGGAACTTCGCCGGTGGACCAGCAGCGCCAACTGGGGCGCCGTGCGCCGGATTCGCTGGCTCGAGGATGGCCGCCGCGCGCTCCTGGCCACGGGCAACGGCACACTCGCGGTCGTCGACACGCTCGACGGCGCGATCGTCGACGACTGGAGAGGGCCGCAACCGCATACCGACGTGGCGATCCTGGCCGACAGCGGCCGCGTGTTGACCGCTGACGACGACAAACTGGTCCGCCTGATCGCCCTGCCGTCTCTCGGTCAGCCGACGGCATCCGCGATGCGAATGGCCGAACAACTCCGCACGCTGGAGCACGCTCCGCAGGCGCGCACGGAGATCGTGACTCGCGCCGCCCGTGATGACGTGCTGCTGGCGGCCTTGGCCGAGCAATGCCCCGACGTGCCGCAGGTCCGTGCGGAACTGGCGCGAAAGTTCGCGTGGTCCGACCCGCAGCGCGCGGCTGCGGAGCGTGACGAAGGTCGCCGGCTGTACGAAGCCAGTCTGGCCGCCCATCCGGATCAGGCACAGTATGCCGAGGAGCTGGCGAACCTTCTGCTCGACGACACGTCGCGGCTCTGGTCGGCCCTCCGCCCCGTGGCAATGACGGCCGAGGGGGGCGCCACGTTCGCGGAATTGCCGGACCGGTCGATCCTGGTCAGCGGACCGAATCCCAGTGCGGACAACTACGAGATCGTAACCGAAGTCGATGTCTCGCAGATCGGCGCGATCCGCGTCGACGCCCTGACGCACGACTCGCTCCCCCAGCAGGGACCCGGACGCGACACCACGCGCCACCTGGGAAACTTCGCGATGTACGGCTGGGAAGTCACGCTCACCGCGGGTGCGGACGACCCACAGCCCGTCATTCTGAACTTCAGCGAAGTTTCTGCCGATCTTGTCGATCTGCGGCGACCCGCAACGACGGCCGGGCACTGGAACGGAGCGAATGGCGTCGGTAAGAATCAGCACGCCATCTTCCGGCTCGATCGCCCCATCCCGTGTCAGCGCGGCACGCGTCTGACGTTCCGCATGCGTTTCTCGGAGAGCGCCGACTGGCCCGGGCAGAACCTCGGCCGGTTCAGGCTGTCCGTGGCGGCCGACCCCGAATCCCTGGAATCCGACCGGTTCGCGCAGCTTGTCCGGAGATCGCCCCTCACCGGCTGGACGCGGCTGGCGGCCGCCTGGTGGGCGCTCGGCGAATACGACGCCATGGAGCAGGCATTGGCACAGACCGCCGTCGCGGCCCCAGTGTCGGGCGCACGCCACGATGGTCCGCGCGTCAGCCGGCGCACGGGCGGTACTACGTTTGTCACATTCGTGAACAAGACCAGCGGCCCGGTCGAGTTGATCTATCTCAATGCCGCCGGGGAGCGGCGCAGTTACGGAAGGGTTGGTCCGGGGGCCGAGCGCCGGCAGCAGATGTATGTGGGGGACCTCTGGCTCGTGGTCGACGAGCGCGGAGCGGAACTCGGGTTGTTCGCCGGCCAGGAACAACAGCGCATTGTCGACATCACAGCAGCGGGCGTCGCGCTGCGCGGAGCAGGTGCAGCCGCTACGTGGAACGCGCACGAACTGGTCGCCCGCGCCTGGCTGCTGACGCAGCGCGGCGAGGCCGACGCCGGCCTGGCGGCGGCGCGAGCAGCACTGCAGTCCGGGGAAAGCGGAGCCATGACCGACGATTGGCGGCGGATGTTCTTGGAGACGTTGACGGTCGCGCTCGACCGCAATCCTGATGACGCATTGATCCTGTCGCACCGTGCGGCGCTCCTGCTGCGACAGGGTGATCCAGAACGAGCCGCCGCCGACTACGACGAGTTGATCCGACTCGAACCGGAGAACCAGAACTGGCCCGTGCGCCGCCAGCAGTGCCTGCCGGGGCTGATCGGCGTCTGGAATTTCGACGAAAACGCCGAGGGGTGGGACCAGGTACACGACTGCCGGCTCTCCGCGCAGGATGGCAGCCTGCGCTGCGAACGGACCGGAAGCGATCCCTATTTCAGGACGCGAGTCTCCGGCCCGGCAGGGTGGAAGGAACTGACGCTCCGGGTGCGGACGCCGGCCGACCTGCCCCTGCGCGTCTACTGGGCCACGACCACCGAGGACTCCGAATCCGAGAGCAAGGCCAAGGGATTCGTCGTGCGCGGCAGTCCCGACGCCTGGTCGGAACAGCGGTTCTACTTCCACACCGACGCCCCGCTCACCTCCCTCAGGCTCGACCCGGGCGATAATGCCGGGAACGGGATGGAAATCGAGTTCGACGCCATCCTGCTCCACGAAACCGCATTGGATGAACTGGTAGTCAGCCTGACGCACCGACTGGAAGAGGCCGCCGACAAGTCGCCACTGCTCGCGGCACGGGGGGACGTGTATTCCGAACTCAAGCGCTGGCGCGAGGCGGCCGCGGACTACAGCGGCGTGATCACCCCGGACACGAAAGACGCCGAACTGCTGCGAAAGCGGGCCGAGGCATATCGGCAGGCGGGCGAGCGGGCCGCGGCAATCGACGACTATTCGCGGATCATCGCGCTCCAGCCGCGCGACGAGGATGCCTTCCGCAAGCGAGGCGTGCTGTATCGCGAGCTGGAGCGATGGGAGGAAGGGCTGGCCAACTGGGATGCGCTGGCCGTCGACGCGCGGGACCACGCCTGGGACCTGGCAGAGCGCGCCACCTGCCTCGAGTACCTTGCCCGGTGGGACGACGCCCTGCGGGACTGGGAGCGGGCCGTCGATGTCGCGACGTCCGCAGACAAGTTCCGCTTCCAGGCGGGGATTGCCGGGCATTGGGTGCAGCGTGATGTCCCGGCGGCAGCCCGGGCCGCCGCATTGCGTGCCTTTCAATTCGATATCGCCAACCGGGAAGCCTGGCAGCTCCACCACTTCGCCTCGGCCTGCCTCTACTCCGGCGACCAGGACGCCTTCGACCGCGCCGTTGCGCTGCTCATCGATTCCTTCACGACGCGCAGCGGCGACCGCGTCTGGTCGCTGAAACGATGCCTGCTCGCCCCCGTGACTGCCGAACGGCTAGCATTGCTGCGGCCGGCAGACCAGTGGCCTTGGAGTAGCGAACAAGGGATTCGCGCCCTGCTGGCATACCGCCTCGGGGACTTGGAACGCGCGCTGCGAATCGTTGAACAGACGCCGGGAGGGCTGTACGGAGAAGAGGCAAAGTTCGCACGCGCCATGATTCTGGCCGGTCTGGGGCGCACCACCGAAGCGCAGGACCAGCTTGCCGAGGCCAATGAACGGATCAGGGTGCTGCGCGACGGCGCCGTCGCCCGGCCGTGCCCCGTGGAATACGGGCACTGGACTAACTGGATCGGTGCCCTCGTCCTGCAGCGCGAGGCGAACGCCCTGATCCTCGATGCTGACGAACGCATTGCCGAGCTGAATCAGCTCCTCGCAAGCACGTCCCAAGATGCCGCACTCCTGCTGGAGCGAGCCCGCCTGCTGCAGCGGGTCTACCGCATCGACGAGGCGCTGCGAGATTACAGTCAGGTCCTGGAACTCCAGCCGGATGGCGTCGACGTGCGGCGGGAACGCGCGCGACTGAACGCGGCCACCGGAAAACCGGAGGCCGCGCTCGCGGACCTTGGGCGGCTGGTGGAACTGCAGCCGGACGACCTGACATTGGTCCGTGATCGCGCCGAGCTGTATGGCCGGCTCGGCCAGTGGGACAACTCGACCGCGGAATACAGCCGCCTGATCGAACGGCGCCGGGCCGACAGCGGGGCCCCCGACCAACTGTCCGAAGCGCTCCGCGCCCGCGGCGCGCATTACGTCCGCGCAGGCCAATGGGCCGAGGCTGCCGCCGACTACGCCGCGAGCGTGGAGGCCGATCCGGCCGCCGACAGCATCGCCTGGATGGTCCCCTCCACCCTGTGGGCCTGCGCCGGCGACGCGGACGAGCATCGCGGCCAGTGCCGTGCCATGGCCGAGAGGTTCCGCACGTCCACGAGCGCGCCCGACGCGGAACGGTCCCTCAAAGTCATGCTGCTGCTGGAGAATGGACTCGACCGCGGAATCGCCATGATTGACGCTGCTGCCAGTTCACTCGCGGACGGTGCGGTGGAGCCCGGCCTGGCGAAGTGGTTCGTCGGCACGCGGGCCCTGCTCGCGTTCCGCTCGGGCGATTTCGCAGAAGCACAGCGCTCGGTGGATGAGTCCCTGCAACTGGTGCACGCGGACGGGGAGACCCGCGGCGCCCCGCCAGCACTCCTGGCGCTGGCCGTCCAGGCGATGATCCAGGCGAAACAGGGTGATGCCGCGGCGGCGCAAGCCATCCTCGATGAACTCAAATCGCTTATGTCGACCGATCACCGCATGCAGTGGCGCGAGGACGGCACGCTGGACGGCGCCACGGTGCTGAACGGCGATCACGTGCTACACGACCTGCTCATCCCGGAAATCCTCCGTCGCGAGGCGGCCGGTCTGATCAAGACCGCGGCTGCAGCACCGCCTGAAGAGTAGTAGTCCGGCTTCTGGCCCCGCGGCCCGGTGCACAACGCATCGTGCGCCCCCACCGACCTCGCGTCGGTGGAAGCGGGGATTCTGCACTAACCGCGCTACGGTCCGCTCTGCTCTCTCCACTCTGCAGTCAACCTTTCGCCAGCTCCCGAAATCGCCGCCACGCCGACTCCCACCCCTCCCCGCCGCCCGGCTCAAACGTTCGCAGTTCGCTCGACGCCTGAACGACGGCGCGAATGTCCGCCAGCGTCCCTACGTCTCCGGATGAGCGGGCCTGGATCAGCACGTTCCCGAGCGCCGTCGCCTCGGTCGGTCCCGCGATCACCGGCCGCCCGCAGGCGTCGGCCGTCATCTGATTGAGCAGGTCGTTCTTCGAGCCGCCTCCCACGACGTGGATCACCTCCGTCCGTTCGCCGGTCAGCGACTCGATCCCCTCCAGCACCTGCCGGTACTTGAGCGCCAGGCTTTCCAGCGCGCACCGGATCAGCTCCCCCTCGGTCTCCGGGACCGGCTGATCCGTCCTGCGGCAGTAGTCCTGCAGGGCCGCCGCCATGTCGGGCGGATTGAGGAACGAGTCGTCGTTCGGATCGACCAGCGACCGGAACGGCTCAGACTCGGTCGCCAGCCTGGTGATCTGGTCGTAATCGAGCGATTTCCCCCGTCGTTCGAACGACCGGCGGCATTCCTGCACCAGCCAGAGTCCCATCACGTTCTTGAGCAGGCGGTACGTGCCGTCGATCCCCCCCTCATTCGTGACGTTGAGGGCGAGGGCCTTGTCGCTGAGCACCGCGTCCTGCACCTCGACGCCGATGAGCGACCATGTGCCGGAGCTGACGTAGGCCCAGTTCGCCCGGCCCGTCCGTTCGGTCGGCACGGCGGCGACGGCGGCGCCGGTGTCGTGCGTGGCGGGAGCCACGACGTCGATCCGCGGCAGACCGGTCCGGCCGACGACGTCTTCCCGCAACCGCCCGAGCTTCATGCCGGGGGGGACGACTTCCGAGAACATCTGCGTGGGAATGCCGAACTTGCGGAGCATGTCGACGGCCCAGTCCCGCTTCGTCGGGTGGAAGCACTGCGTCGTCGTCGCGTTGGTGAACTCGACGACCTTGCTCCCGCACAGGAGCCAGTGGAAGAAGTCCGGCATCATCAGGAAGCGGTGGGCCGACGCGAGCAGGTCGGGGTCGTGCAGTTGCATCGACAACAACTGGT
>CAZWGW010000093.1:0-7708 GCA_964633565.1 uncultured Planctomycetaceae bacterium | reverse complement strand
CGACCACCCGGCTGCCGCACAACAGCCAGTGAAAAAAATCGGGGATCATCAGAAATGTCTGAGCCAGCTGGAGCAGCGAATGCGGCGTCTTGCTCGCGGCGAGCAACTGGTAGAGCGTGTTGATCTCCATGAACTGCACGCCGGTGCTGGCGAAGATTTCCGTGCGGGGGACCCTGGTGAAGGCGTGCGCCATGACCCCCTGCGTGCGGGCGTCGCGGTAGTTGTACGGCTGGCCGATGATTTCGTCCTTTGGGGAGAGCAGCACGTAATCGACCCCCCACGTATCGACGCCGACGGAGACGATCCGGTCTCCAAACTGCCGGGCGGCCTTCGCGAGGCCGTCCTGGATGTCACTCCACAGGCGGAGCACGTCCCAGCGGCGGGTGCCGGCGACGTTGACGGGACCGTTGGGGAAGCGGTGCAGTTCCTCGAGCCGGACCGTGCCGCCGTCGAGCAGGCCGGCAATCACGCGGCCGCTTTCGGCGCCGAGATCGATCGCAAGGTAGACACGTTGTGCCATGGGAAAGCCTCGCTGGTTCGAACGGAGTCGTTGGCGTGAGCCCACAATCGGGGTCATCATAACCAGCGGGCGCGCGCGAAGAAATCGGCGGCCACTCCGTTGCCGACTTCAGCCAGACCGGAAGTGAGCGGGCAGAATCACTCACCGGGGTCACTGACGTCACTGAACCCGGCTACAGACCCGGCTCCGCGGCGGCGGGACCTCCGGGCAGTTTCGCGAGGTAGTCCGGCGGGATCTCGATCGACCGGATGATCCCCTCCGCGCCACACAGACAGCACGCGACCTTCAGCCGGCCCGTGGCGATGTGGTCGGCGTCACGCCACAGCTCAAAGTGATAGGTGATCGACTTCACTCCCAGCCGCTCGACCGTCACGCGGACTTCGAACTCATCTTCGTAGAACAGCGGCTTGTGGAAGTTGCAGGAGGCCGACACGCGCGGCCAGCCGACGTGCACGCCGCCATCCTGCTGGTAGACGATCGTCAGGCCGAGCGACCGGAAATACTCGTGCTCGGCCTCCTCCATCCAGCGGAAGAAGTTGGCGAAGTGCACGATGCCGGCCATGTCGGTCTCGGCGAATTCGACGCGGCGGCGAGTGATGAAATGGGGCATGGCGAATGTCCGTTGTCCCTGGTCTGTTGTCCTTTGCCAAACGCGATGAGCCGCTGGGCACGCTACCATCCGCCAAATGACAGTGGACCAGGGACTCTGGACGTCTTTACTGCAACATCCCTCGCGCTTCGATCGGCCACACCGTTTCGACGATCCCGCCGCGAATTCCGAAGAACTGATCGTGCAGAATCGTCGTGAAGTCTGCGTAACCCGGAATCAGTTCAATCTTGTCGCCGATCCTGAGGTCCTGCGACTGCGGGCCCAGCGCCAGGATGCCGTGTTCGGCGCTGAGCCCCGTGACGGCCGCATCAGGGAGCGGTCGGCCGTGCACGGTCCGCTTCACGACCGGTTTCTCCAGTTCCCAATTCATCGTCTTGCGACCGGCGTCGGTAACCGCGCGTTCCAGTTTCGGCCGGCTGGTGACGGTCGCCAACACGCTGAGCGCCGGCTCCAGTTCGACGAGGCCGCACTGCACGGTGTAGCAGGGATCAGCGAAAATCCCGCCGCCGGCCTGGATCTCCGTGATTCCGGGACAATCGCAGGTGTACTGGTACGACCCCGTCCCCGCGGCGCTGACGATCTCGCAGGGGAGGTCATCCCGCTGCATCAGGTCCCGTTGTTCGACGAGGAGGGCCATCGCAGCGTTGATGCGCTGGCGCTTCTCGACCGGGTCGGCGACGCGCAGCAGGTGCCCCTCGTATCCCATGATGCCGACGAGACGAATTCCCGACAGCCGCGCCATGCCGCGCGACAGGTCGCGGAAGTCCGCACCGGGGCGGATGCCGACCCGGTCCATGCCGATGTTGACCTCGATGACGGCGCGGCACGTGACACCCCGCCGACGACAGACGGCGGCGAGCGCCTCGGCCTGGGCAAAGTGGTCGCAAGCGGCGATCGGGTCGGCGACCCTGCACAGCGCCGCCAGCCGTTCCAGCTTCTGCTCGCCGGCCAGCATGTTGGCGATGAGGATCTCGCGAATGCCGGCGCGGGCATAGACCTCGGCCTCGGACACTTTGGCGACAGTCACGCCCATCGCACCGGCGGTGAGTTCCTTCCACGCAATCGCCGGCGTCTTGTGGCACTTGGCGTGTGGCCGCCACTGTTTGCCGTGGTCGCGGATGAAGGCCGACATCTTTGCGATGTTGGCCTCCATCACGTCGAGGTCGATGCACAGGGCGGGCGTATCAAGTTCCGCCAGGGGACGTCCGACAACGGAAACTGACATGCGGCACTCCCGGAATTGTCGATGGAATCGCTGCCCGCCCGCGGCCATGAAGCGCCGTCAGGATACGCACTTTTGTCGCCGGGAGCGACCGAGCGCCTCCGGCCGGCTGTGACCATTGCGCCGGATGTGACGCGGCTGTCGATTTGAGCAGGGACGCATGATTCAGCCGTGCAACGGTCACATTCGAGACAGCCAGCATGCCGCGTGCATGTCGCCAAAAGTCACCAGATTCTTACGGTCCGTGCTGCGCGGATTTTGACGGAGGGGAGTCGCAAAGGTATATCCGCATGGCCACGTCCGCGCCGCCCGGCGCAGGCTGCGCCCCTTCCGTGACCTGGGCTTGCCTCAGGAACCCCCTCGACGAGTGAGCCGATGCAATCCAGTACAATTGAAACCGGTCGGAGTCACGCCGCGACACAGGCCAGCCTCGTGCTGGAGTTTGTCCGTACGGCCCTGGACCACGAACCGCTCGTGCTCGGTCCCGGGCGCTACCATCTGGGTTCCGGACACGACTGCGAAATCCGCGTTGCCGCAACGGGTGTGGCCGCGCGCCACTGCCTGGTGGTTGTGGGGCCGCGCAAGGCCGTCGTCAAATCGTTCTCACCGCTCACGTGGATCAACGACGGCCCCGTGCGCGAAGGGACCCTGCAGCCCGGCGACCGCTTTGTCATCGGCCCGATCGAGTTCGCGGTCCGGGAGCCGCATCCCGGCGAATCGGCAGCGACGTCCGGAGCATCCCGGCCGGCAATGCCGGACGCCGCTGCGGGCCAGCAGCCCGCAGCGGTTGCCGACTCCGCTGCTCGAGGCGAACTGGAAGCGGCGGCCCGCGCGGCGTTGATCGAGTCCGAGCGGCAGCGCGCGCGGCTCGCGTCGGCTGCGGGTCCCGCCTCGACGGGCCGTCCGTCGGACCCGCATCACATGCCGCCGCCGCAGGCGGCGGGCGGCGGCCCGGCGCGAACTGCCGCGGCCGAAAGGAATGCGCTGGCGGAGTCACGGGCGGCAGGGCAAGCCCAGCGCGATTATCTGGCACAACTGGCCGCCACGCTGGAGCAGCGCGATCGCGAACTGACCGTTCGGGAAGGCGAGATCCGCGTGGCCTGGGATGAAGTCGAAGGGAAGCAGCAACGCGTCGACGCGGCCACTGCCCGGCTCGATGCCGACCGGGCGGAAATCGAACGGCGGCGCGCCGCGCTCAGTGACGACGCGGCCGAAGCCGAGCAACGACGCCATGAGCTGTCCCGGTCACTGTCTGATGTGGAGGTGCGTGTTGCCGCGCTGGAGCGTCGCGAGGCGGCGCTGCGCGATGCCGACGGGCAGTTGAACGCGGAACGGGAATCGCTCGCAGAGCAGCAAAGGCAGTTGCAGGCGGAGCAGACAGCACTGACAGTGCAACATGACGCACTGCGCGATCGTGAGCAGGCCCTGCGGGACCGGGAGACTCAACTGGCGGCGGCGCTGCAGGAGCTGGCGCGGGCGCAGGCCGAGCAGGCCGACCTCAGCGCCTCGCTGCACGACGAAGCCGAACAGGTCGCCGAAGCGCGCGCAGCGCTGGAACAGTCGCGCCGGGAATTCCAGGCGGAGTGCCGGCAGATTGACGCCGCCCGCGCGGAGCTGGAGCAGTTTCGCAACGATCTGGAACGGTCGCGCGAGGAGTCCCTGGCGGCACGCCGCTCGGTTGACGACGAGCGGGAACGGCTGGAAACCGCGCGCACGCAGTCGGCCGCCGAGCGTGCAGAGATCGAAGCCCGAACCCGTGAACTGTCGGAGCAGATGGCGACACTGGCGGACCACAAGTCACTGGCAGCCCGGGCGGAGAGCGAATTGCAGCGGCTGCAGCAGGAGCGCGCGGAGGTCGCGGAACTGCAGGCATCCACCCGGGACGCACAGCACAGATTGCAGGGGGAACGGGAGGCCCTCGAACAGTCACGTGCGGCCGTTGAAGGCGAGCGGAGGGAACTGGACCGTGAACGGCAGGACCTGGCGGACGCGCGCACCCGGTGCGCAGCGCAGGAGGCCGAATGGAGCGCGCAGCAGACACAGGTTGCCGAAGAGCGCCGGCAGGCCGCTGCGGAACGCGAGACGCTGAATCAGTTGCAGAACGAACTGGAACGGGGCCGCGAAGAGTCCCGCGCCGCCCGCCAGTTGATCGACCGGGAGCGCGAGCAGTTGGAGACCGCGCGTACTCAGGCGGCCGCCGAGCGCGCGTCGATTGAGGCCCAGGCCCGGGAACTGTTGGAACAGACAGCCGCGCTGGCAGATCACAAGTCGCTCGCAGACCGGGCCGAAGTGGAGTTGCAGCGCCTGGAAGCGGAGCGCACCGGAATCGCGGAATTGCAGGCATCCGCCGAGCATGAGCGGCGACAGTTGCAGAACGAACGGGAGGCCCTCGAACAGTCACGCGCGGCCGTCGCAGGCGAGCGCGCGGAACTGGAAAACCAGCGGAAGGCTCTGGACGACGCAGGCACACAACACGCTGCGCGAGAATCGGAGTGGAACGCACATCAGACGCAGCTCGCCGACGAACGCCGTCAGGTTGCTGCGGAGCGTGAGGACCTGCGTCAGGAGCGCGATGCCTGGCAGATGGAACGTGACTCGATCAGTCGCCAGCGGGATGCCCTCCAGGCGGAGCGCGACCGGCTCGCGGTGGCCCTCAGTGATGCGGAAGACCAGTGCGACGCGCTGGCGGCGGAGCAGGCGCGGGTCAGCGACGGGCGGTCCAACACGGCCGACGTTCGGACCGAACTGGACGACCAGCAGGCTGCGCTGACGCGGGAGTGGGAACGCTTGCGGGGCGATCGCGAGGTCGTGGAGGAAGCCCGTGCCGCCCTCGAAGCCGAACGGGAACAGATCGCGGCCGAACGCGCCCGTTGCGACTCAGAACAGGCCGCCATGCGTACGCAGGAGGAAAACGATGATGCCCAGCGCCGGCAACTGGCCGGCGAACGGCAGCGGCTCGCGGCGGAGTGGGTGCAACTGGCGGACGAGCGGCAGGCGCTCGAGGCGGAACGCGAGGCGTGGAACCGGCAGATTTCGGACCACCCCGCAGCCGGACCGCAGGACGAGGAATCGGACGGCGTTACCGATCCATCGATCGCGGCCGTGCCCGACGACCCACAGGAGTGGAACGACGAAAGTGCGGCGTTCGGCCACGAATACGAACAGGAACTGGTGGCGGAAGTCGAGTATGGTGACGCATTCCCGCCGGCCGCCATGCCCGATGCGCCACTGACAGATGCCCCCGTGGATGAAGCGTCGCCGTTCGATGCAGCGCCCGCATCGTCCCCGTTTAACGAGGAAGCCTCCGTCACTCCCGCGGAGGAGTTCATCGATCCGGCGACTTCACCGACCTGGATCGTGGAGCCTGGTCAACTCGTGGCATTGACCGACGCCGCCCACAGTCCTGCATTTGAACAGCCGACCGGCTCGACCGCCGGCGAGGTGGAGTATCGAGCGAATCCGGCCGTCGAACCGGCGCACGAGGCGGTGGCTGAAGCGACCGCGCCCGACGCGGACAGTGAGCCGGATGCGCCGGTGGCGGTCAAGGCGTTGCGGTCGCGGCTGGCGGAAATGTTCGGACTTTCGCCCGATACCGCATTCGGGCAGCGACGGCGGACCCAGCCGGAAACGGACGATGCGTCGGCGCCGGACGAGCAGTCAGGCGTTGTGGACGCGGCCGATGAAGTGCCGCAGGTCGACGCGGGTTCTGCCGCGGAAGAGCCGGACGCGGAGTCGGTCGCAGTTGCGGATGGACAAGGTGAGCCACAGCACGCGTCCGCACAGGAGACCGCTTCCACGCCGGCAACACAGTCCGCGACCGATGACAGTCATACCGATTCCGTTTCCGCTTACATGGAGCGCCTGCTCGCTCGTTCGCGAACGGCGGCCGCCAATTCGGCGCCACCTGTCGCGGAGCCGGTGCGCCGGCGGCGCAGCACGACGGAATCGTCCGAAGACGATCAGGCGTCGAACAAGCAGGTCGCCGCGCCGGTCCCTCCCCCGCCGGTGCTCGAGATGCCGTCCGCCCCTCCCAAGTCGATCGCACCGGAGGAGAAAGAGGCGCTCCGCGCGAACATCGATTCATTCCGCGAACTGGCCAATGCCTCGGCCCGGTCGGCTGTCGCGAAACATGAATCGAAGAAACTCCGTACGATGGTGCAGATCAAGGTCGTGCTGACCATTGTCGCTGCGGCACTCACCGTGGTCCTGTTCACCGCCAACTCGCTGGGACGGGTCTCGTACGGCTGGTACGTGCTCGCTTCCGCCCTGGCCGCCGTGGTCATGGCCTTTGATCTGGCGCGCACCGTGATTGCGTTCTATCGCTGGAAGAGCGTGGAAACGGCCAACCTGTGGGAGGCGGGAGAGGAACCGTCGCAAGACGAGCCAGGCGCCAAGAATGGTTCGGCCAGCGCCGCGGACGACAATACCACGAGCGACCTGCCCATCACCCCGGCGGCGACGACCACAACGACGCAGGCCGACTCAGCTCCTGAGCCGGTGAGCACGGACGCACATCATCCGGCGGAATGAATCCGGCGGTCACAACCGCGATGCCGGCGATCAATGTCGCGGCAAGGTCGGTGACGGAGTGGCGTGAGCCTCGTTGTCGGACGCATCGCCTTCCCGCGGGTGAATTGCCGGCCGCTGCCCGGCCTTCTCGACAGTCCGCGCCGGCTGCTGAAATGGCTCGCTGGGGAGTGAAAACGACGGCAACCAGCCCAGCGGCAACGTCACGCCGGTGATCCAGCGTGCCTCGCAGGACGCCAGAAACGCGACCGCGGCCGCCACATCGTGGGCGGTGCCGACGCCCAGCGGATGGCACGCTTCAATCTGCCGCAGGATCTCCGGGGTCTGGCTGTCAATGTGCCGGTGCAGCATCGGCGTGTGGACCAGCGCCGGGGCCACGCAGACGGCGCGAATCCCGCGCGGCGCCAGTTCGGCCGCCACCGACTGCGTCATGCCGATCAGGCCGGCCTTGCTCGCACTGTAGGCGGCAAACGTGGAACATCCCGCAATCCCCAGGGCGGAGGCAATATTGACGATGACCCCTTCCTGATCGGGCAGGTACGGGAGCACGCGCCGCGTCATGCGCATCGCGCCCGTCAGGTTGACGGCGATGGCTGCTTCCCAGAGCGCGTCGGGCAGGTCCCCAAACGGAGCCGCCGCCTCGACCCCCGCGTTATTCACGAGCACGTCGATCTGCCCGAATTGCGACATGCAGGCGTCGATGGCACGATCGATGTCGGCAGGGGCGGTGACGTCGCACTCGCAGTCGACAACCGGCGCATTGCGCCGCCTGAGCCGTTGCAGCGTGCGGCCGGGAGGTTCTTTCCACAACAGCGCCAGCGCCGCCCCT
>CAZWGW010000092.1:0-14531 GCA_964633565.1 uncultured Planctomycetaceae bacterium | reverse complement strand
GTCCTCGCGCTGGCTCTGATCGAGATTGACGCAGATCTCGACCGCACCAACCTGCAAACACAGTGGCCGCGCCTGTTTGGCGCCGGCGCGGCCGGGTCGCGCGGCATGCTGACAGCCATCGCCAGCTCGATGATCACGGTGGCCGGCGTCGCCTTCTCGATCACCATTGTCGCCCTGGCCCTGGCGTCGAGCCAGTACACGTCGCGCATCTTGCGCAACTTCATGCGCGATCGCGCCAGCCAGACGGTGCTCGGTGCTTTCGTGGGCATCTTCGTGTACTGTCTGGTGGTGTTGCGCAGCATCCGGGGTGGCGATGAAGGCGCCTTTGTCCCCTCCCTGGCGGTCCTGTTCGCCGTGGCGCTGGCGTTTGTCGGCATCGGCTGCCTGATCTTCTTCATCCATCACATGGCCTCGTCCATCCAGGCGGAACGCATCATTCAGTCGGCGGCCGACGAAACGATGGGCGCGGTTGACCGCTTGTTTCCCGCCGAGATGGGCGAAGCGGCCGGCGCAGACATTAGCCTCGTGCCGGAGCCGCTCCCGGGAGTGCAGGGCTGGCAACCGGTCCCGGCACGTCGCACCGGATACATCCAGGGGGTCGATGGCGACGGACTGCTCGCTTTCGCGTGCGCGCAGAACATCGTCATCCGCATGGAGCGCGGCATCGGTGAGTTCGTCGTGGAGGGGGCGCCGCTCGTTTCCGTCGCCGGAAGCAAGCAGCCTGTCGATGAAACGTCCGCCCATTTGGATGCCCTCTACGACATCGGTCGCCAGCGCACGATGTCCCAGGACGCGGGCTTCGGCATCCGGCAGATCGTGGACGTGGCGCTCAAGGCGCTCTCACCCGGCATCAACGACACCACCACCGCCGTGACCTGTGTGGATTACCTGACGGCGGTCCTCGCGCGCCTCGCCGCTCGTCGCGTCGAGACACCCTGTCGGATGGACCACGGCGAACTCCGGGTCATCGCCCGTGGGCCGACGTTTCAAGGCCTCCTCGACGAGGCGTTCGACCAGATCCGCCGGAACGCCGCGGGCAACGTCACGGTCCTGATGTCCCTGCTCCGGGCCCTGGAAGTCATCGCCACACGGACGCAGGACGCGCATCGGCGGCAGTCACTGCGGCGGCAGGCGGACCTGATTTCGGACGCGGCCGAGCAAAACATCCCCGCGCCGTCGGATCGCGATGGTATCAATGCAGCCATGGTTCGCCTCTCCTGCGTCCTTGACGAGACCTGCCGCGAACAGCCGCGTGCCTTGAACGACCGCGGGGGGCGTGCCGCGTTGTGTGGAGTACCTGAACCTGGAGGACTTTCTCCGGAGAACACTGCCGAAATTCGGTGAAGTTCGTACACGTGCCGTGACGGTGACCGTGGGAGTCATCCTCGTTGCTGCAAAGCTTCACTTCAGTTCGGCCTGAAAATGGCGTTATTGCGGCAAGGCGAATGCGAGGAGGTTTCATGCCACTGCGAGTTGTGATTCTCAAGCCCAGCAAGTACGCCCCGGACGGTTTCGTGGAGCGCTTTCGCCGGGGATTCATGCCCAACAGCACGGTGCCCTACGTGCGGAGCATGACGCCGGCCGAGGTGAACGGCACACCGACCGACGTCCATCCCATCGACGAATACGTCCACGCCGATCTGCAGTACCTCTCGCTGCTGCGCCGACCCGCGGGCGGCCAGACGCTGCTGGCGCTGGTGGGCGTGCAGAGCCACCAGTTCCATCGCGCACTGGACCTCGCCGCCTACGCCCGACGGAACGGGTGCCTGGCGGTCATCGGCGGGCCACACGTCATGACCTGCGACACGTCGATGTTGCATGGCCGGGGAGTGAGCTTCGCCCAGGCGGAAGCCGAACTGGTGTGGTCCGAGATCCTGCACGATGCGGCCGGTGGCGAACTGCAGCCAGTCTACGGTCGTGACCGACGGTGGCAGCAGGAGCTTGAGGCGCCGACGCTCATTCCCCCCAGCCGCCGCGACCTCAGCCGCTACGTCGTGCCCATGCTGGGGGCGTACCCGGCTCGAGGGTGTCCGTTCCTGTGCAACTTCTGCTCAGTGACCAAGATCGCCGGGCGGCGGATTCGCAGTCAGAGCATCGACACCACCCTGGCGAGCCTCCGCGCCGCCAAGGCGGCCGGCGTCCGCACCATCATGTTCACCTCCGATAACTTCAACAAGTATCCCGAGGCCGAGGCGCTTCTGGAGGCGATGGTGGAGGAGCGGCTGGGGCTGGACTTCTTCGTGCAATGCGACACGCAGATCGCCAGGCAAGAGCACCTGGTCGAACTCCTGGGGCGGGCGGGCTGTTTCCAGATGTTTGTGGGCGTCGAATCGTTCAATCGCCAGACACTGCTGGCGGCCCAGAAGGGCCAGAACCGCCCGGAGACGTACCGGGATATCGTGCGCCTGTGTCGCGCGCACGGATTCAGTTCGCATTTCTCCAACATCATCGGTTTCCCCCAGGACACCGAGCAACAGGTCCACGAGCACCTGGATGTGCTGCGCGCGATGGCCCCGACCTGGGCGTCCTTCTATATCCTTTGCCCGATTCCCGGCACCGAGCAGTACGACGACTTCCTGGCTCAGGGGCTGATTACCGAGACCAACCTCGACCGCTTCGACACGACGTGCCTGACCTGGCGCCATCCGTATCTCTCACGCGCACGGCTGTCGGAACTGCTGTTCCAGTGTTATCACCGGTTTCTTTCGTTCCGGCACACACTGCAGAACGTGAAGGCCGAGTTGAGTTTCCGCAGTGCAGGGATGCTGAAGAGGTCTGCGGGGAGCATGGCCATGTCGCTGTTCACGCGGTACTGCGCCTGGCGGCGGACGCATCCCATGTCCGGCGGGGTCAAGCGAGTGCGTCTGGATGGGGTGGACGATTATCTCCCGCTGCGCACAGCAACGTTTGATTTTGAGTTGGCCCCACTGCCACAGAGCTTGCGGTTGCCGGCCGCGGAGATCCAACTGAACCAGGTCCTCATCCCGCAACGGCGGGCGAGTCTGTCACCGAGCGCGGACCAGTCCCTCCACGGCGAGGCTGTGCTTAGCACAGACTTCCACTGAGCGTGAAGCCTTCGTCTGTAGCGGTGAGAACCATCGGGCTGACCATGGCGCCGACACCGGCCTGCGCTGTTTTCGGTTCCGGAGGTGCTACACCGGGACACGGTGGCGCACGCCGAAGTCACGAAATCCGCGTCGGGCGAGGTGAACCTTGGTGGCACGAACGATGCGCGCACCCAACAGGCGTTTCGATGACTCTGTCGATGTGACCGGCGTGCTTCAGGACGGCAGGCCTTGGGGCTCATCGGCCATCCGACCGGCTGGACGCGAGTCGTGCACCGAGACTGGGTTTCGGTCAGGGATGTCAGAGAAGTTTCGCGCAGCCAGTGACAACTCCGGAGTAGCAGTCCACAGGTCGGCCCGACTTTCGAATTCCGTCAGAGTTGTGTCAGAGAAATGATCGCAATTCCTGCGAAATGCTCGTAAAATGCGGAAGTCGTCCGCGAGCAGGATCGAACGCGGCGTCGACGTAACCCAAATCTCCGAAGCGAGTACCGCCGACCTGTCCCAGGCAACCGGCCCCAACTTCTAATCCGCAGGTCGGGGGTTCGAATCCCTCCGGGCGTGCTCAGCTACACTTCCGTGAGAATATCATAACCCGAAGGGCTGGCGGCATGTCACAACTCCGCCCCTCGCTGACCCTTCGGGTTATGATGGCTGGGTTCAACGCCCTCCGGGCGTGCATTCCCAGGGCAGCCGCACGCCGGTCAATCCCTGCACCGGAGCCTACGCCTCCTGCGGCACCTGCTCGATCGCCCAGAAGAAAAAGTCGATGTTCGGTGGTTCGATCCCGAGCCGCTTCAGCTTGGACGCGATCTGACCGCGGTGGTAGCTGGAGTGATTGACAATATGCCGCAGCATCGCCCACCGCGGCAGCGTGAAGGTGCGGCCGATCGCGCGCAGCGTCAGCACCGTGTTGAGCCGCTCCGGGGTAAGCGTGGGCCGCAATTCCTCGAAGCGGCAGTAGGCGCCTTCCATTAACCGGGCCACGTCGTCCACGGTGGCCAGATCGGCTTCGGTCGGGATGTGGTCATCCGGGTTGCCGGCCAGCGCGCGCAGGTTGAATTCGGTTGCCACGGCGATGTGGTACAGGGTCGAGCGGACCGACGACCATCCCGGGACCGGCTCCGCGACATACTGGTCGGCGGTCAACTCGCAGCACGCGTCCAGGACCCTGGCATTGGCCCAGCGATCGTACGCGAACAGGGCCACGACGTCGTCCTGCATGAGGAAGTCTCCGCGTTCGTAACCCGAAGCGTAAGCGAGGCGCATCGTAACCCGAAGCGTCAGCGAGGGGCTGCGACTGTGGGCGATCAATGCACTCCGCCCCTCGCTGACACTTCGGGTTACGATGGCAATCGCCCGACGACACTGGCCTACCGCAGCCCCCGCCGCACCAGCAGCGCCTCCACCGTCGGCTCGCGACCCCGAAACGCCTCGTACGACTTCATCGGATCACGGCTGGAACCGCGGCTCAGGACCTCTTGGCGGGACGACTCGCCATTGTCCGCAGTGCAGCCCCCCTGCGCGATCATGTGGGCGAAAGCGTCCGCGGCCAGCACTTCACTCCAGAGATAGGCGTAATAGCTCGACGAGTACCCACCAGCCCAGATGTGGGCGAAGTATGCGGTCCGGTAACGGGGCGGGACGGCCGGGTGATCGACGCCGACCTTCCTGAGCGCTTCCGCTTCAAATATCTCGACGTCGGCGGGAACCTGTTCGCTGGTCAGCGTGTGCCATTCGAGGTCCAGCAGTGCGGCCGCCAGGTATTCGAGCGTCTCGAAACCCTGGTTGAATTTCTTGGCCTTGATCGCCTTGTCGAGCAGGTCTTGCGGGATCGGCTCCCCCGTCTGATAGTGCCGGGCGTAGTTGGCGAGGATTTCCGGCTGAATGGCCCAGTCTTCCTCGAACGTCGAAGGGAACTCCACGAAGTCACGCGGCGTGCTGGTCCCCGCCACGGTGGGATAGGTGACGTCGGAGAACATGCCGTGCAGCGCGTGACCCATCTCATGGAACAGGGTCGTCACATTGTCAAACGTGATGAGTGCCGGCTCCCCCTCGGCCGGGCGAGTGATGTTGAGGTTGTTCACGATCACCGGCTGTTCGTGCAGCAGCTTTGACTGATCGACGAACGAACTCATCCAGGCGCCCCCCTTCTTGGTGTCGCGCTTGAAATAGTCCGCATAGAACAGGCCGATCTGCGACCCGTCCCGGTCGAAGACGTCGAACACCCGCACATCCGGATGGTAGACCGGCAGGTCGTTGCGCTCGCGGAAGGTGATTCCGTAGAGCTTGTTCATTGTGAAGAACACGCCGTTTTTCAGGACCGTGTCCAGCTCGAAGTAAGGCCGCAGGGCCGCTTCATCCACCTCAAACCGGGCCTTGCGGACTTTCTCGGCATAGTATTCCCAGTCCCAGGGGGCCAGCTCATGGCTCTCACCGCACTCCTTGATCATGGCCTCCAGATCTGCCGCTTCCTGCCTGACTTTCTCGAGCACTCCCGGGACGAGGTCGGTTAGCATCTTGCGGGCGGCGTCGGGAGTTTTGGCCATCTGGTTCTGCAGCTTCCAGGCGGCGTGGTGGTCGTAGCCGAGCAGTTTCGCCCGCTCGGCCCGCAGTTGGGCGATTTCGAGGACCAGCGGGCGATTGTCGATACCGCCGTCACGCCCGAGTCCCCGGTAGGCCGAGGCTTCCCACACACGCTGCCGGAGTGCGCGGTTGTTCAGCGATGTGAGGACGGGCACGCGGGTCGTGTTCAGAATCTGGAGCAGGTACTTCCCCTCCAGGCCGCGCTCTTTGGCGGCTTCCGCGGCGGCAGCGATATCCGCTTCCGACATGCCGTCGAGTTCTTCGGCCGTGTCGACGACGACCGCCCGTTCCCTGGAGATCGCCAGCAGGTTCTCCTCGAACTTGGTTTCGAGCTTCGACAGTTGCTCGTTCAGTGAGCGAATGCGTCCCTGCTGTTCGTCGCTGAGCCTGGCCCCCGCGCGGAGGAAACTCTCGTAACGCTGCTTCAGCAGTTCGGCCTGTTCTTCGGTGAGGCCGAGCGAGTCTTTCGTCTCCCAGAGTTTCTCGACGCGCTGAAACAGCGGGCGGTTCAGCAGGAGGTTGTCGGAATGGGCCGCCAGCAGGGGAGCGAGTTCCGTTTCGATGTTCTGGATGGCCTCATTCTTTTCTGACGAAGTGAGATTGAAGAAGACATTGCTGACCCGCGTCAGCAGTGCGCCGGATTTCTCCATCGCGACGATCGTGTTTTCGAACGTGGGAGGATCCTTCTGGCCGGCGATGGCATTCATTTCGTCGAGCTGCTGCTGCATCCCGGCGGTAAACGTCGGCAGGAAGTGTTCGATCTTGATCTTGTCGAACTCCGGAGCATGGAAGGGGAGGGGGCTGGGAGCAGCGAATGGGTTGTCGGCGGGCAGCGCACCGGGCTCGTCGGCCGCGGAACTGTGCGTCGGGCTCGACCAGAGGGGAGCGAAGCAGACGGCAAGGACTGCCGCGGCGAAAAATCTGCATCGCAGACAAACTCTCCATTGCAGCAACAACTTCATCGCAGTTTCTCTCCGATCACGAGGTAAACACTCAGGTCAGGGATTGAGAGTTGCGCATTCGCCCCAGGCTGCCGACTACACGAGCCCGAAGCGCAAGCGAAGAAATGTACTGAATCAGACGTCATTCCCTCGCTTGCGCATCGGGCTCGTGTGATTCCCCGGGAAAACTCTGCAACTCGCAACATCGAAACACTAGCGCCTCGGCTTCAATTCCGGGAACACTTCGCTGTCGATCGAATCGATCGTCAGGAGCGCCTGCGGTGACTCGTCCGCCTTCACGCGGTCGACAAGCAGAATGACCGTCGTCTGCAGCGGCTGCCCCTTGGGCACCAGCGTCGACACGCGTGCGAAGAAATCATCGTTTTCGCCCTCTGGTTTCGCGTCATCGAAGCCTTCTTTTGCCGCGGCCTCCTCCGCCTGCTTGCGCAGCGGATCGTTCCGGTTGATGACGTTCTTGTTCGCCTCGGCAATCGCCTGCTGCAGGTCGATGACAGTCGTTTTGCCGCCCGTGTGCACGATCAGCGTGGCACTGGCGGCGCCTTGCCGCGCCACGAACCCACGAAAGTCCTGATGGACGCACACATCGGTCTCGCTCTCAACGCCCATCACGTACGAGAACGTCTTCATGCGCACATCGGGTTCCGTCGGACCTCCCACGTCGGTGGCGATGATGAAGTTATCAAACAGCATGGTCCGCGCCTGACCGTCGGGAGAAGTGATCGACACAAACCGCACGGCATCCGGGTAGATCACCTTTGTGAACTTCGGCCCGGCCGCCCCGTCATCCGCCAAGACGGCGCCTGAGACCAGCAGGAGGCTCATCAGCGTCGGAATCATCGCTCGTCGCATTGGATCTCTCCTCAGGAAAGGGGTGACAGTAACGTCATCACTGCGCACGCGCGAGCAATCAAAGCCCGGCCGCATTGCCCAGTCGACATGGCCGTCGCGGACGCGGATTATCGACTCGTTGAAATGAGAGTGTCAACGATGACGAACCGGCGGCGCTGATCAAGCAGGCGAGTACCCGGCAGCGTTTTTCAACCTGAAGGGGGCCGCAGCAGGCCCAACGGGGCGCGGGAGTGGGCTGCCGGTCGCGGCGTTGACACCGGCCGGGTGTCGGGGTATGCCGGATGGAGTCTTGATGGGGGCTTCCGTTCCCACCAGATCCGCTCCGCCGCCGCACCTCATTCTCGCGCCATGGGCGGTCTCCGTTCCAGGGACTCTGTTCAGTCCCCGCAGGCAGATCGACGACGTGCGCCGTCGTTCGACGATTGCAAGGAAAAGGTGCCGATGCCCGACGTGTTGCAGACGTTCCGGCTGCTCCTGCTAACGTAGCCGACGAGCACGCAGCACCGGAGATGCCGCGCGACGCGGGGCATGAATAGCCACTCCTTCGTCGACCGACGGGATAGAAAAGCTCGCCAAATGTTGGGCTTCGGAGGGTATACTGATCGTATGGCTGTAACGTTGTGAGTCAGCCGCGGCAGGCGGTCTCACCGGTCGGAGCGATCTGGCATTCAGCAACCGGCTCCAGCGGCGGCAGTCGGGCGGCGTGACGGGCGTGTTGGCACTGCTCGTCACCGGGCTGCAGTCCCACGCAAGCGTTCGGCCGCGTGGGATTGCAGCGTTTGTCCGATCCCAGATAAATGCGCGGCCGCTCCGTGACGCTGGCGATGATGAGGGCCCGCCATTCGCTGTCGAGTTGCGTCAGCACCTCGTCGCGGCTCAGGCCAGCATACTGCGAATCGGCGTCGATCAGCTTCGGTTCACGCATCACGTCGAGAGCGGTGGTCTCGACAATCAGGTGACCCGCGCAGCAGGCACCGCACTGGTCGCATAAGTAGTGGGGCGTCATGGAAAGTCCTCCGTAGGGAAGGGGATCAGGGACCGTCACGCGGCGACCAGTTGCAGCAATGATGCGGCCTTCTGATCGGCTTCGCACCGCTCTCCGGCGTTCGGCAACTGACCCGCCAATCGCGTCAGGGCGTCCACGACGGTAAAACCGTGAACCGCCCTTGCTGCTTCGCGATTTCCAGGGCCTGCCCGCCCTACACGGAATTTCACCCGCAGGATGCGGAGAAGCTCACGCACACGCTTGTCGTGTCTGGCCAGGTCAGGCGTGCATCCGAAGTTGGCCCAGACGCTGGCGCGGCACAGCACGATCAATCTCACGATGGACGTGTACACGCACGTGGAGTTGGAAGAGAAGGCGGGCGCCGTGGCGATGCTCCCGGCGCTGATGTCTCAGGCGATTGCCCGCGCCGGGACAACCGGCGGTCTCAAATACCGAAGGTCGCGCGGTGGAGGCGGACTCAAAAGTAGTGCCCACAGTGGTGCCCTCGGGTGCCCAAAAGGTGCCAAACGGGTGTCCGCGGACATTACAGAGTTGTCCGCCAATGACGCGACGTGGCCAACGCAAGAGGCGCTGGATGCGGGGCAGGGGAGTGATCGCAAGCCAAAGCGGAGCAGCAAGTTCGGCCGTCGCTGTCAGCGGCTGGCCGTCGCCGACCGCGATCCCGGCGGTGCGAAATCAGAAGTACCCCCGGCAGGATTCGAACCTGCGACCTGCGGTTTAGGAAACCGCCGCTCTATCCAACTGAGCTACGGGGACATGCCCGTCCGACTGCTCGTGCCGCCCGGGAGTCTACCACGTCGCGCATGCACCAGAAAGACACGCGGCGCGGGCCTCCGGTTCCGCCACGCGCGTCGCCGGACGTCGAATAACGGTCAAGTATCAAGCCAGAACAGCCAATCACGGCTGGAGGTACCCAGGCCTCGCATTGCTTCGTGTCGGGCGAGTTTGCCGGACAATACGGTGAACAAGGTCGTGCGGCCTGTGCCAGACCGTCCTGTCTCACCGGCTGTGACTCGTGCAGCGATCGTGAACAGTCACAACGAATCAGTCTTTCCGCCGCGAGGCGTGCGGAACCAGACGGAATGCGACATTTTGCCTTAATGTGGAATCCCGCGAGATATGGTTGATGTGCCGTGAGGTGGGCGGCAAGTCGTGACCACGTGCGAATTCGCGGAGATCGGGCCGGCCGCAGCAGGCAGCCGACGGCCCCCTGGAAATGACGTATCGCCATGGCCGGAACACTCCCCATCTTTCGACTCGAGGCCGAACTCGGACAGGAATCGCCCACCAGCACCGCGCCCCGCAAGTCGTGCCTGGTCCGGATTTACCCGGCCTCCGCCAGCGGGGCGCTCACCGACCTGCGGCCGCCGCGCATGACGATCGGCCGCGACCCGCTGTGCGACATCGAACTGCCGGATGACTTCATCTCCCGCGTCCACGCGATGTTTGAGGAAATCGGGACGGAGTGGTTCGTCACCGATCGCGGCAGCATGAACGGGACGTTCGTGAATGACGAGCGGATCGAACAGCGGCGACTGGAACCGGGCGACCAGATCCGGCTGGGAAACCACATCCTCAAGTTCCTTTCGTCCGACCACGTGGAAGTGCAGTACCACGAGGCGGTCTACGAAATGATGACGCTCGACGCGCTGACGCAGACCTACAACCGGCGGTACTTCGAAGACGCCTTCCGCCGGGAGATGCTGCGGGCCGTGCGGCACCAGCGGCCGCTGGCGCTCCTGCTGCTGGACGTCGATTTCTTCAAGAACATCAACGACCAGTACGGGCACCTGGTGGGAGACGAGGTGCTCCGCGGTCTGGGGCTGCGAATGAAAGCCCGGACGCGCGGTGACGAGATGATCGCACGGCTCGGCGGGGAGGAATTCGCCATCGCGCTGCCGGAAATCCATCTGGAGGATGCGGCCCGCGTCGCCGAGGAGTTCCGGCTGGCTGTCGGAGAGACGCCGTTCGAAACGACGCGCGGCGGCGTGCGGGCGACGGTCAGCATCGGGCTGGCGCACTACGAGGGGGACTCGCAACTCACCAGCACGGAAATGCTGGAGCAGGCCGACCGCAAGCTCTACGAGGCCAAACACTCAGGCCGCAACATGGTCAAGCGGTAAACGACCGCGCGACCCTGCCGTCCGGCGATCGGCGGAATTCCGGGTGAATTGCCGGGCTGGAGCATCGTTCTGGACTGCAGGTGATCCTGCGCGGGGAGCCGGCGAGCGCTTGATTCCCCTCCGGGCCGCCGCCAGAATAGGCAGTCCACGCAATTCAGCGCCGCAGGCGTTTCACCCGGCGCGGCGCACGGCACGGTCCCGTTCGGGGCGCCGGCATGCGTCGCGCGCATCGCTCACGATGTCATTGCGTCCGAGAGAAACCAAAGGCACAACTCAATGAAGATTCTGGAAGGACAGACGGTCGGCATCGATCTGGGAACGACGTATTCGGCGATTGCCCAACTGGACAATGCGGGGAACCCCGTTTCGGTCCCCAACGCCGACGGAAAGCCGATCACCCCGTCGGTCGTGCTGCTGGGGGAGGACGGCAAAGTCATCGTCGGGCCGACCTTTGAGCGGATGTCGATCGAGGACCCCAGCCACATCGTGGAAGCCATCAAGCGGCAGATGGGGAACAAGGACTTCTTCGTCGTCTACCAGGGGAAGAAGCTGACGCCGGAATTCATCTCGGCCCTGATCCTGAAAAAGCTCAAGCAGGACGCGGAGAAGCACATCGGCCCCATCGCGAACGCCGTGATCACGGTGCCGTATTACTTCAACGACGTCCGCCGCAAGGCGACGCAGGATGCCGGCCGGATCGCCGGCTTCAACGTGATCGACATCATCAACGAGCCGACAGCCGCGACACTGGCCTACGCCTGGCAGCGGGGCGAACTGGGACGGCAGGACCTTGCCAACAAGGAGCGGACGATCCTGGTGTACGACCTGGGCGGAGGGACGTTCGACGTGACCGTCGTCCGCTACACGCCGACGACGTTCCGCGTGCTGGCGACCGACGGCGACGTGATGCTCGGGGGACTGGACTGGAGCCGCCGCGTGGTCGATCACGTCGCAGAGCAGTTCCACCGCAAGTTCAGCGAGGACCCGCGGGAACACCCCGAGTCGATGATGACGCTGACGCAGGAATGCGAGTATGCCAAGCGCGAACTGAGCACGAAGGCCCAGGTGCCGATCAACTGCTACTACAAGGGGAAGAGCCTGACCGTGTCGCTGACGCGCGGCGACTTTGAGCGGATGACGGCCGACCTGATGCAGCGGACGCGCGACACGACCGAGCTGGTGATGCAGCAGGCCGGCATCAGGCGCGGGGAACTCGATGAGGTGGTGCTCGTCGGCGGCTCCACCTACATGCCGGTGGTGGAAGCGATGCTCAAGGAGGTGTCAGGGAGAGAGCCGTCGCGGGCGGTCGTGCCGGAAGAGGCGGTGGCGCAGGGGGCGTGCATCCACGCGGCCATCCTCGAGGCCCGCGCCACCGGCGGCGACAGCCGGATGGCACGCGCCGTCAACGCCCGGCTGCGATCGGTCAACACGACCGACGTCAATTCGCACTCGCTGGGGGTCAAGATCACCGACCCGGTCAACCGGTCGCGGAAGATCAACCACATCATGATCCCCAAGAACACGCCGGTGCCGCACAAAGTGACGCAGCGGTTCGTGACGAACTCCCCCAACCAGCAGCGGATCCACATCTGCGTCCTGGAGGGGGATGCCTCGGACCCGGACGCCTGCACGACGATCGGCGACTTCCGCATCGTCGAACTGCCGCCGAACCTTCCCGCCAACTCGCCCGTCGACGTGACGTACGAATACGACAAGAACGGCCGGATCAGCGCCCACGCGCGGGAAGTCACCGGGAACCGCGAAGCCCGGATCGAAATCCAGCGCGCCCAGGGGCTCGACAAGGAGGGTGTGTCGGCCTTTGAGACGCTGGCCACCGGCTACCACGTGGAATAAGGTGCGGGAGATCGCATGGACGTCTACAAGGAGTGGCTCGGCATCCCGCCCGGACCCCGACCGCCGGACCACTACGAACTGCTGCGTTGCGTACGCTTCGAGGACGATGCGGAGAAAATCCGTGCGCACTACCGCAAGCTGAACGGACACGTCCGAAAGTATGCCACGGGCCAGTACTCGGTGCAGTCGCAGGAACTGCTCAATGAGCTGGCCAAGGCGATGCTGTGTCTCACCGATCCCGAACGGAAGCGGGAATACGACGAGCACATGGGCCGCGAGTTCGAGGCCCGGCGCGACGAATTCGGCCGGCTGCCGCTGCTGGAAGTGCTGGTCAAGCAGGGGAAAGTGACGCGCGATCAGAAGCGGGACGTCGAGGAGTATTGCAAACGCACGGGGCTGGCCGAACGGGACGCGGTCGTCCAGATGAAGCTGGCCACGCCGGAACTGGCGGCGCAAGCGCTCGCCGCCCAACTCGGCTTCTCGTATGTCGACCTCGACGACATGATTCCGGAAGACTCGATCCTGGGCCTCGTCCCCCGCGCGCTGGTCAAGAAACACTCGTTCCTGCCGCTGTTCGTGGACGATGACCGGCTGCTGATTGCCTGCGCCGACCAGCCGGACCATGCCCTCGAGGAAGAACTGCAGTTGCGCTACGGCGTGCCGGTGCGGCCCGTCATCGCCACGCCGCGGGCGATCAGTCAGGCGATTACGAAGTACGCCAGCCTGATCGGCGTGGATGAAGGGCAGGCCGGCCCCGCTGCCGGCACGGCGGCCAGGCCGACCGGGAAGCCCGCCCCGGCGAAGAAGCAGAAAACCGCGTCGGCCGATGGCGAACGGACCCCGTTCAGCCAGTTGTCGGAAGGAGAGAAGCGCGAGCGGAAGCAGTACGGCATCCTCATCATGTGCTGGGGCTTCATTGTCCCGATGCTGATCGACCAGTTCCTGCTGTGGGACAGGATCTGGCGGTTTGTGCCGGTCCTGGAGATCTCCCGCTGGATCTCGCCGCTGGCATTCACGATCGGTCCGGCCACCGTGTGGTGGGTGCTGAAACGGTACTGGAAGTGACCCATGCCCCACGACGCGATTGTCTGATACAGTAGTTCAATTGTGGACCCGGATTGGCGACTTCTCAATCAAGAGGTGTGAGGCATGACCGCCAATGAACTAATGAAGCTGATGAACCGCACTCCGTTTGAGCCGTTCGAGATCCGGCTGAACGACGGAACTTCCGCCTGAGCGTGACGTCACCGACGGATCGAAGCCAGCCCGCATGTCCGCACCGCTTAAGCCCGATCGCTTTGAGGCGGCCCGGCTCGAGAAACTGCAGAAGATCGTCGAACTGGGCCACGACCCCTTCGGCCAGCGGTTCGACGGGCATCGCCCCATTGCCGAAGTTCTGCCGCTCTGTCCCGAGCAAAGCGGCGTGAACGGCGACCCCGTGCGGATTGCCGGCCGGATCATGCTCCGACGCAAGGCCGGCAAGCTGCGATTCTTCGACGTGCACGATGCCACCGGCAAGATCCAGTTGCTCTTCTCGCGCGGCGACCTCTCCGACGAGCAGTGGGAGCTGATGTCGCAGCTCGACTTGGGGGACCTGATCGGCGTCGACGGCTGGATGCGCCGCACCGAGTCCGGCGAAGTCTCGATCCTTGTCGAGCGCCTGACGATCCTCTGCAAGTCGCTCGCGCAGCCGCCGGAAAAATGGCACGGCATTGAAGACGTCGAGACCCGCCTGCGGCAGCGCTACACCGACCTGATCTACAGCGAAGGGGTCCGCGACCGGCTGCTGTTGCGTAGCGCCATCATCGACTCCGCACGCGGCACGCTGCGCGAGCGAGGCTTCGTTGAAGTCGAGACCCCGGTGTTGCACGCCATCGCCGGCGGCGCAGCGGCGCGGCCGTTCATCACGCACCACAACGCGCTCGACATCGACCTGTATCTGCGGATTGCACTGGAGCTGCACCTCAAGCGGCTGATGGTCGGCGGCATTGAACGCGTGTATGAGCTGGGCCGCGTCTTCCGCAACGAGGGGATCGACGCCACGCACAATCCCGAATTCACGATGCTCGAGCTGTACCAGGCGTAC
>CAZWGW010000091.1:0-14545 GCA_964633565.1 uncultured Planctomycetaceae bacterium | reverse complement strand
CCAGGCATCGAACTCGGCGATTCCTGGAACCATTCCTGTCGGCGGGACACCTGGACTCAAGTACCAGAATTCTACTCCATTCTTTCACACGACAGTCCGCAAGGGAAGCCGCGCCGGGGGAACGCGCGAATCGTGTCCAGCGGCCCCACCGGGAAATTGACCATGCCCACGGGCTGGCCTACAGTGAATGGATGGCATGCCGATGTCGCACGTGAATCGAGTTGAATGGATCGCGTGAAAAAATCGAACACCTTGAGCGCCCGATGCCCCCTTCGAATCCGCCGTCCAGCCCGCCCGACAACTCCCGGAGACCGAAATCGCGCGGTCCACGACGCGAAGGGGGGCCAACGTCGACCACGTTCTGGTACCTGATGGTTTTCGGAGTGCTGATCGCGGTCGCGATCTCGCTGTACCGGGGGACGCTGCGCGGAAAGGAACTGACGTTCGGAGCGCTGGTCAGGGCGGTCGACTCCGGAACAATCACCAGAGACAACGTACAGGAGCTGACGCTGACCGAGCACGCGATCAGTTTCAAGTCGACGCTCACATGGAACGTTCCGGCAACGCCCGACGCCACAGGGGCCGGGACGGACCCGGAAGTGGAGCGAAACCCGGAGGAAGTCACCGCAGGGTCGGAATGGTTGCGATATTACATCCCGCGGGAGGGGATTCCCGATGAGAGCGTTCATGAACTTGCGCAGGAATTGCAGGGTGCGGGCATCGATTATCGGGGGGTCACGCCCGCGACGCGGTGGGAGTCGGTGCTGTACCTGTCAATGACTCTGCTGCTGGTGGTCGTGTTCATACTGTTCTTCCGCCGGCTGGGCGGCGCCGGATCAGCGATGTCGTTCAGCCGCAGCCGCGGTCGACTGTACGCGGAAGAGGACCTGAAGGTCACGTTCGACGACGCGGCCGGCATCGACGAGGCGGTCCACGAGTTGCGCGAGATCGTCGAATTCCTGCGGACGCCGGGCAAATATCAGGCGCTGGGAGGACGGATTCCCCGGGGAGTGCTGCTGGTGGGGCCTCCGGGAACGGGCAAGACACTGCTCGCAAAGGCAGTGGCGGGCGAAGCCGGCGTGCCGTTTTTCAGCCTGTCGGGCTCTGATTTCGTCGAAATGTTCGTGGGGGTCGGCGCGGCCCGTGTCCGGGACATGTTCGTGCAGGCAGCGCAGCGTTCGCCGAGCATCATCTTCATCGACGAACTGGACGCTCTGGGAAAGACGCGCGGCAGCGGCATGCCCGGTGGGCACGACGAGCGCGATCAAACGCTGAATGCGCTGCTGGTTGAGATGGACGGGTTCTCTTCGGATCAGAGCGTGATCGTGATGGGGGCGACCAATCGGCCGGAAACGCTGGACCCGGCCCTGTTGCGTCCCGGGCGATTCGACCGGCACGTCCTGGTCGACCGGCCGGATTACAAGGGGCGTGAAGCGATCCTGAAGGTGCACGCCGTCAAGATCAGGATGGACGACGACGTCGACCTGGAACGTCTGGCCAAACTGACGCCGGGATTCGTGGGGGCGGACCTGGCCAATCTGGTGAATGAGGCGGCGTTACTGGCCGCGCGCAAGAACAAGTCCGCGGTCGCCATGGAGGAGTTCGAAGAAGCGATCGAACGCGTGGTGGCGGGGCTGGAGAAGACGTCGCGGATCATTCACCAGGAGGAGAAACAGCGGGTCGCCTATCACGAATGCGGCCATGCACTGGTGGCGTGCAGCCTGCCGCACACCGATCCGGTGCACAAGATTTCGATCATTCCGCGCGGCTACGGAGCACTGGGCTACACGCTGCAGCGTCCGGAAGACGACCGACACCTGGTGACGCAGACCGAGTTGGAGAACCGGATCTGCGTCCTGCTCGGGGGCATCGCCGCCGAGGAGATCGTGTATCAGGAGACGTCGACCGGCGCCCAGAACGACCTGGAGCGGGCCACGGACGTCGCCCGGCGGATGGTGACCGAATTCGGAATGAGTCCCAGGCTGGGCCGCGTGAATTATCACGAACGGCGGCACTCACCGTTCCTCGCGGGAGTGGTCTCGGCGACGATCGACTACGCGCACAGCGAGCAGACGATCCGCGAGATCGACCTCGAAGTGCGGCGGATCATTGACGAGTGCATGCAGACCGCGCGCGACATCCTGGGGAGCCGACGGGGCGTGCTGGAGCACATGACGCGCGATCTGATCGAGAGCGAAGTGATGGACGGCGACCGGTTACAGCGGATCCTCGACGAACACAAGACGGGGCCGCAGATCAAGCCCGGGACCTACGTCGAGAAGGCACCGGGGCGCGAGGCGGAGGGGCCGGAAGAGGAACGGAGAGAGGCCGCCGTGGACGGTGCGTGAGCAGTTATTGTTTCATGCCGCTCTTCATCAGCAGCCAGCCGAATACGGCGATGCTGATGAGCAGACACCCGTACTGCATCGGGGTCATTTCGTTCCAGCGATCCAGCGCGTAGTCGCGGTAGAACCGCAGGTAGTGGTTCACGTCGTTGGTGAAGGACGCAGGCAACATGAGGTGATCCGAAGTGAAGGGCGCCGGCCTGCTGCGACGGGGGCGGCAAGCTCGATCGGGGAGTTTCGAGACACTGCAAGCCTAGTCCACAGGGGAAGGTCAGGCAAATCGGCATTGTCGCGCCGGCGGCAGCTCGGGGCGGCACCGGTTACGGCCCCGTCCCTTCGCTTGCCTCCGGCGTCCCGACGCCTGGCGTCTCAGGGGTTGCCAGAAAGGAGGCCAGTTCCGCGTGGACGATGCGTAAGTCGGCGCGGAGCGACTGAAACAACTGCGCGGCCTGTTCCAGATTCCCTGATCGTGACGCATCCTCCACCTGTTGGGCGAGATCCCGACCGGGTGCGCCAAAAGTCCTCAAATTGCCCTTGATGGTATGGGCCAGTCGGGCGGCGTCCGAGGCGTGCGCCTGCACGAGCGCGAGATCCAGTTGAGCCTCGAGTTCCGGCATTTCCGTCAGGCAGGCGGAGGCTACGTCACGCAGCAAGCCACGGTCTCCCTGCACCGTCGACAGCACGGCGTCCCAGTCCAGGCGGCGGGGGCCGGGGGTCGCGGCGGCCAGCCGTTGGGACGCTGCCGCTGATTCGACGACGGGGAAGAATGCACGCAGCGCTTCGTGCAGTTCGCGGGGCCGGATCGGTTTGGCAACGTAACCGTCCATGCCGGCCTCGAGGCAGCGTTCGCGGTCGCCTTTCATCGCGTGCGCCGTCATGGCGATGATCGGGACGCGCCGTCCCGTCGACGCTTCGCGGCTGCGGATCTCAACGGTGGCCTGCAATCCATCCATCTCGGGCATCTGCACGTCCATCAGGACGGCGTCAAAGGCCCGCGCGCGGACGGCTTCGACGGCTTCCGCGCCGTTGTGTACAACGCTGACCTGGTGCCCCCAGCGCGTCAGCAGCCCGACCGCGAGTTTCTGGTTGGCGAGGCTGTCCTCCGCCAGCAGCAGGTTCAGCGGACTGAGCTGTGGCAGCGCGTGGCGGTCCTGGGCGGTCGGTTCGTCCGCGGCGGGCGCGGCCCCCAGCGCCAGTGCGATCGCGTCGAACAGCTCTGACTGTTTGATGGGTTTCAGAAGGTATCCCGAGACCCCCAGTTGCTCGCAGCGCGCCGCGTCCCCCTGCCGATCGAGAGAGGTCAGCATCATCACGACGGTACTGCCCAGGGCGGGATTGCCGGTAATCGCCTGCGACAGGGCGAAGCCATCGGTTCCGGGCATGCTGGCGTCGGTCAGCACCAGCCGGAACGGGTCGTCCGAGGCGGCGGCTGCCTGCAGCCGCCGCATCGCGTCGGCGGCGTCGGCGGCGTTATCCGGGCGCATCTGCCAGTTGCGGCACATTTCGGCGACGATCCGTCGATTTGTGGCGTTGTCGTCGACGATCAGTACGCGCAGGCCGATGAGTTGTGTGACATCCGGCGGCGGAATGCGGGCTTCCTCACCGGTCGGCTGCCCGAATCGCGCGGTGAAACGGAACGTGCTGCCGCGTCCGAGCTGGCTGTCAACGGAAATCCGACCACCCATCAGATTGACCAGCCGTGAGGAGATCGCCAGGCCCAGTCCCGTTCCGCCGAACCTGCGGGTCGTGGACATGTCGGCCTGCTCAAAGGCGCGAAAGATCTTTTCCCGGTGCTCAGGCGCGATGCCGATCCCCGTGTCGCGCACGACGAAGTCGAGTTCCAGTTCCTGTGCGGTGGTCCGGAGCAGTGTGGTATCGAGGACGACTTCGCCGCGTTCGGTGAACTTGATCGCATTCCCAACGAGGTTGACCAGCACCTGTCTCAGCCGCAGTCCGTCGCCGACGATAAACGCGGGCACCTGGGGGTCGACGTGGTATGCGAGTTCAATCCCCTTGCCGTAGGCACGGATGCCGAGGGCCTTCATCGCATCGCCGAGCCACTCGCGCAATTCAAACGGCGCATGCTCCAGTTCGATCTTGCCGGATTCGATCTTCGAGAAGTCGAGCAGGTCGTTGATAATCCCCATCAGGGACTCAGCGGATTCGCGGACCGTTTCCAGGTAGTCGCGCTGCTGGGCCGAAAGTGGTGAGTCGAGGACCAGCCCGGTCATGCCAATCACGGCATTCATGGGCGTGCGAATCTCATGGCTCATATTGGCCAGAAACTCGCTTTTGGCGCGGTTGGCGGCTTCGGCGGCGTCTTTGGCGTCTGCCAGGTCGCGGAGGGCCTGCTGTCGCTCGGTGACGTCCCAGAAAATGGCCTGCGTGCCGATGATTTCGTCGGCCGCATCGCGAATGGGCGTCTTGCGGACCTCGAAAAAGAAGGACCGGTCGGCGCTGCGGTTCTCTTCAATACCCACGAACACCTGACCGGTCTGCGCGACCTGATGGTCGTCCTTGCGGTACTTCTCCGCCAGTTCCCTGGGGAACAGTTCATAATCGGTCTTTCCCAGCAACTCCTGAATGGGGAGGTTGATCAGCTGGGAAAATGCGCTGTTGGCGTATGTGATCCGACCCTCCAGGTCCTTGCGGAGCACGAAGATCGGGAGATTGTCGACCAGTGAATGGTACAGCCACTCGGAGGATCTGAGTGCCTCTTCGGCCTGCTTGCGATGGCTGATGTCGCGGCAAATGCCGACGAGCCCTACGATCTCGTGCCGGGAATTGCGGAGCGGGACCTTGGTGGTGAGGATCCAGATTCGTTTTCCTTCCGGTGAGACGATCTGCTCCTCACGATTGACGAGCGTCTCGCCGTCGCGAATGACGCGTTCGTCGTCTTCCCGGTAGATTTCAGCCAGGTCCGGGGGACAGAAGTCGAAGTCAGACTTTCCGAGGACGTCCTGCTCCGATTGAAAACTGAATTGCCGGACGTAGGCCACGTTGGCCGTCACCAGGCGGTAGTTCGCGTCTTTGATGAAGATAATGTCCGGGAGGTTGTCAATCAGCGTTCGCAACCGGTCACGCTCGTGTGCGAGGGCGTCTTCAATGACGTGGCGATGCGTAATGTCACGGGACACCCCGAGGGTGCCGATAATGCGTCCGTCGGGACTGCGGAGCGGAACCTTTGTGGCCGAGACCCAGGTCACGCGCCCGTCGGGCCACACCAGTCGCTCTTCATGATCAACCAGGGGCTGCCCGGTGCGCATGACCCGCTCTTCCTCCTCCCGGGCGAGGCGGGCGTGCTGCGGCTGAAAGAAATCGGCGTCGGTCTTGCCGACCGCCGCCTCCGGCGCGGTCAATCCCGACCGTTCCGCCTTGGCGCGATTGATCCGCAGATAGCGTCCCTGCTCGTCCTTGAAGTAGATGTTGTCGGGGACGGCGTCCATCAATCCGTCGAGCAAGACCTTTTCGGCCCGGAGCGCCGCCTGGGCTTCCTCGCGCTGCGCCGCCTCGCGGCGTAATTCCGAAACGGCGGCCTCCAATTCCATTGTCCGCTCTCGAACGCGGGCTTCGAGGGATTCGTTGACGTTCTGCAACACACGTTCGCCCGCCAGCCGATGCACACAGAGAATCGTCGTCACGCCGACAGCGAACAGCGACAGGCCGGAGTTGATCCACGGCTCCAGTGAACGGAGTTCCTGCCATTTCCCCGACAACGCGAAATCGATGAGGATCAGAACGCTGGAAAGAAGGGCCACGGCCAGAGTAAACCGCGGGTTATGCATCGACAAGGACAGCAGGACCACCGCGACATACAGGATGCCCAGCGGCATTGCGACGGGCAGGAGCCAGTCGACATAGAAGACGGCCAGCAGCAGGCCCAGCGTGACGGCCAGGCGGCGGACCTGCGATGGGCGGGCAGGCGTGCGAATCGCCAACGGTTCATTGTTCGTGCGCGACGTCATCCGTGCGGATTCCCATGTCGAGCGGAGGCCGGGCGACATTGTAACGAATCTGAGGAATGTGGGGATTGTGCCGCGCGAGTTCAACCGGACACACGACGCGGCGCCTGCCGGGCAAGGTCCGTGTGTGCTAGGTTTGCATGCCGCTGTGACCCGGTGCTTCGGTTGCGTCACCTGAAGCAGGTTCGAATGCTTTCGACGCGTGTCCCCTCACGTCCGTTGCGATGAACGGAGCGAGCGTGCGGGTCGGCCCGTTGAGTCGCCAACTGCAGGGCACGGCTCGGCGGCGCGCCGGGACCCGCAGAGCGAGGTTCCTCTCCGCCAGCCCGAAATGACCGAAGTCGTCTCGTCACTGCAGCGCGTCCTGACCGCGAGCGGGGCTCCCGCGTTCGCAGCGGCGCTGGCGGCAATCTGCCTGGTCCAGTATCTGCTGCACCTCTATTACGCGCGCAGCACGCATCGCGAAAACCGCCGCATCCGTCGCGAACTGGAATGCATGGTCGATCGTGTCACGTGCCTCGAATCGGACCGGGCGCTGGCGGAGACCGAAAGCCGCGCATTGCACCAGCTGGCAGAAGTCACGACCGCGGACGAAGCGGTGCGCGTGGTGCTGCAGTGCTGCATCCCCGAGCCGGAGGCCGCACTGGCAGCCTGGTTCGAGGTGCATCACGAGGGGCGATTGTGGCTGCGGGCAGCCTACGGCCTCAGTGATGAATCCTGTCAGCGGATTGCCGCCGATATGGACTGGGCGGCGCGATTGGCGGGGGAGTCCAGTCTGCGGCTGCGGGCCGAAGCAGCCCGATCAACCACTTTCTATCGACAACTTTCGTCGTCGGACCAGTCCAAGGTGCAGGAACTGATCGTGCTCCGCGTGGGACCGCCGGGGCGCCCGCTGGGGATGGTCGTCACATCGGCGCTGGCGCCGGAGGGGACCTCGTTCTCTGGAAGACTGGAATTGATGGAACGACTGCTGTCGACGCTCACCGGCCTCCTGCGACGCACCGCGACGCTGACACGACAACAGGACGAACTGCGATTGACCAGGGAATTGCTGGATCTGCGGTGCCTGGTTGACACGCATCTCGGAACGCCGCTCGAGTTGCTCGAGGAATTCGTGGGCCGGCTGGTCATGGCCGCCGGTTTTGATCGAGGCACCTTGAGTCTGGCGTCGGGCAAGGGGCTCGATCCCAGGCCGCTGGTCTCCAGTGGCGACGGGCTGCCGCGCGGTCTGATCGATCTGTGGAAACTGGATGAAGCACAGTTGGCGAAACGAGGATTGGACGCCGTCGGGCTGGCGTTCTTTTCCGCTGCAGAATTGCGGCCGCTGCAACTGCGATCGACAATGCGCGGAGCGCTCGTCGCGCCGCTGACGCACGAGGACTCACTGATCGGAGTCGTGTGTCTGACCCGGCAATCCGAGTCGCCGCTGGCGGAGTCGGACCGCGAACTGCTGCGATGGGCCACCGAGTATCTGACCGAAACGATCCTGCGCACCGTGGATCGAGCCATTATCGAACAGCAGGCGCGACGCGACGCACTGACACAACTTGCCAACCGGCATACATTCGATCGCGAAATTGAGCGACACGTCGAACAGGCGGAACGAACCGAAGGGGCCTGCGCTCTGATCATGCTGGACATTGACCGGTTCAAACTGCTGAACGACCGATTTGGGCACCTTGCGGGAGATGAAGTGCTGCGGTGCGTTGCCCGGATGGTTCAATCGTGTGTCACGCGGACACGCGCCGCCGACCGGCCGCTGGTGGCCCGGTACGGCGGCGAAGAGCTGGCGGTGCTCTTGCCGGGCGTCGGCCTTGACGGCGCGTATCGCGTGGCTGAGGACATCCTGGCAAACGTCCGCCGCAAGGCCGTCGATTTCGAGGGCCGGGTGATCCGGATGACGATCAGCGCGGGCGTGGCGGTCTGTCCGCAGCATGGGACCACGCCGAGCGAACTGATCGCAGCCGCCGACGCCGCTTTGTACCGCGCAAAACAGGCGGGGCGGGATCGTTGCGAGGTCGCCGCGTCTCGTCGCGCCGGATTGGAACGTCTGGCGGCTTACGGCGTGGAGGAGTGAGGCGCGTCGCCGGAAGTCGCGGCCGGTGGCAGCAGCTCGCTGAACTGAAAGCCGTCAACGCGGGTGACGGTGGCAATACACGCGACAGCCTGCATCGCGGCGACGGCGACCCAGAACACGGTGGGGCGGGCGCCGACGAGGAGGCCTTGCCGGTCCCGGTTGTCGACGACCGGCGCCAGTGCAGCGGGCGCCGCCAGGACGAGCCAGGGCATCAGCAACAGCCAGAGGCGCGCGGCCTCCCCCATGTTTTTCCCCGAGATCCAGAGCAGAGACCAGATGATCAGGAGGGCCGTCGCGGCTGTGTTCCGCGACGGCCTTCGACATCCGCGCGCGATGCCGAGCAGCGCCAGCGTGGCGAGGGGAGCGCCGGCGGCAACGTACAACTCGATCGGGTTGACGAGCAGCCAGGCCCAATAGGTGCGGTCAAAGTGCGCGTAGAACTGCGCATGATTGAGCAGGTTCCATTGCCAGACTCGAAGCAGATTCAAATCCCAGGCGGCATCGAACACGAACAGCGGCAGGGCCCATCCGACAGCCGCGGCGGCGAGGCAAGCCGTCGATCGGCCCCGGTTCGCCGGGGCGGTGGCCGCCGCTGGTCGCTGCAGGGTCGCGAGGATGGTCCAGGCCACAAGCAGCAGGAGGACCGGTAGAAAGGCGAGGCTCAACAGGAGTCCGCCGAACAGCGCCAGACCGGCAAGTCCGCACCTCCCGATGGATTGCCGCTGCCAGCCCGACCACCAGAGCCATGCGATCAGCATGCTCAGGAACGGGAACATCGCGTCCGATTTGGGCAGGAAGACTGCAATGGCCGGCACCAGCGGCCAGAGTGCAGCGGCGAACCAGGCGTCGACACGATCCGCGGCACTGCAGAGCAGATGGAACAGGGGCACGACGGTCGCTGCCGCAGCCGCCTGCACGAGCAGGGCCGCCAGCCACACGCAAGCCGCGTCAGCAGGTGTGTACCGATTCGGCGTGGCCGCCGTACGCGCCCGGATCTCGTCCGCTGCGTCCCGCACCGAGTCCGGCTGTGTCCACAACAGGATGTTCGTCAATAACGGGAAGTTGCGACACAGTTCCGAGAGTCCGCGGAAACAGAGCGTAAGTCCTGGTGGATGGGTACCGATGTGCAGATAGTCCCCTTCCGACATGCGTCGTTCGTAGTCGGCCAGAAACTGCGTGGTCGTGCCAGCGTCATACCGCGCCTGCCAGAAGTATCCGGACGATCGTGGGTAGTACAACACGAAATGTGCCTTGGGGAGGCCGGCAATCCCCGGGATGGCAGCCTGCACTCCGGTGAGCCAGAGGAAACCGGCCACAACGAGGCCGGTCAACCATGCTGCCGATTCACCTCGGCCGCAAATTCCCAGGCGACGTCCACCGGCCCGGACGAAGGCCAGAAACGTCGCGGCGAGCGCGGCCGCAAGCGCCCAGCCGGACGCCATTTCGGCAGAGAACGGCAGTCGTGGCCAGACCCATTCCCCGGGTACACCTAAAGGGACAGGTGTACGCCACAGGACCCCGATCTGCAGACCTGTGACCGCGAGCAGCAGCAGCAGCAGAATCGTGGCTTGCCTGGACATGACGCCGACCGTTCCCTGCCGTCTGTTCGCGCCTTGGATTACGGCTCGGAGCTGCGGCCCTGGGTGGCCAGGGCCTCATAGTAGCTGCGGACCAGCTCGTCGTAGGGCGGCAGGAATCGCTCGCTGAATGCGCCGTGCATTCTGTCCCGCAAACGCGGCGGGAGATGCCCCCAGACCGCGGTTGCCAGGTCCTTTCGCCGCTGGATTTCGACGTCGGTCAAGTCCTCCCCTGCACGTGGTTGTTCGGACGATTCGCCGGCACGCGACGACTCGGACCGTTGATCGCCGCTGCCACCCGTGGAGGAAGTTCTCGGAGCGGGTGACTCCAGCGGCTGTTCATCCGGCCTGATCTGCCGGCGCTGCGCAGCCTGCTGTTCCGACAACTTGAGCAGCCGCGCGAGCTGGTCCTGGATCTGCCGCTGCAACCGCCCGGTCTCATCATCAAGTTGATTTCCGGCGAAGCGTTTCTGAGCGATGCGCATCAGCTCGACCGTCTGCTCAATCAGTTGCGCAGGATCGGACGGCTGGTCCACTTCGAGTGGCGTCGGGACCTGTGCAACGTCGGCCGAATCCGTTTCCGGAGCAGGTGAACCATCGGCGGCACAGGCAAGCTGGGCCGCGCAGATGGCGAACGCGGACAACAATGCCGGCCCTGACGCGCGCCGGAATTGCAGGTCCACCGGACGCCGGGAGCACCGTATCGGAAAACGTCGTTGATCGATCATGGTGTCGGCTCGATGGCTGGGTTGCGACTGGCGTCCGTCAGATCCAGCAGGCCGGCGAGCAACTCGGTCAACTTTGCCTGTTCTTCCGCCAGTTGGCGGATCTGCTCCCGCTGGTCGGGCGTCAATGCCGGCATGCCGCGCGCCGATGCCGTCAGCGATGCCGCGCGCCCGGCCAGATCGGCCTGCATTCGCGCAATCAGGCGGACCTGTGCGACCAGCGTCAAATCCGGCACCAACTGGTCCTCCGGGTCCTGTGCGGAGGGCGTCCCTTCGGAAGGAGGCATCTCCGGACGAGCCTCCTGCAACACTTCGGACAGTTCGTGCAGCCGCCGAACGGCGTTGTCCTGAGCCGATTGTGTGGGAGCATCGACACTCCGCTCGGCCAACCGCGTCGCGGCGACCTGCATGTCCGCAACCACAGCCGCCAGGGCCATGCCCAGGACGGGGGCGTCGGCCACAGTCTGTTCCATCTGCCCGGCGTCGCGAACCAGTTGCACCTGCGACTCGGCCAGTTGCCGCAGCGTGGCCAGTTGACTTCGGCTCAAACTACCGCGCTCCCGTTGCTGCCCGTCAAGCCGTGCCGTCTCCTGGCGCAACCCCTGTTGCCGGTTTTCGAGGGAGTGGACCATCGCGGCCAGCTTGTCGAATCGCGTCGCGGATTGACTGATTTCAAGCTGCCGTCTCAAGTCGGCGAGATCACGCTGCGTCTGAACGAGGCCGTCGATGGCGTCCTGCTGGGCGACGGCCGACTGCCTGACGGTCTCCGTGTGCAGCAGTTCAGCGGCGCGCTGCATGGCGTCCGCTGCCCGCGACGCGCTGCCGGCCGGTCGGTGAAACTGCTGTCGCCTCAAGCGCAGCGCGGCATCGGCAGCTTCATCGGCCAGCAATCGCTGTTGTGATTGCAGCGCCTCGATCCGGGCGGCGTCGTCGGGCCCCGGAATGTCCACGGACCGCGTCCGGAGCATCGAGTCAGCCTGCTGTTGGCGCAACGTCTCGAACTCCTGTTCGGCGTCACGGACCTGTTTCAGCAGAGTTTCCGGATCAATCGCACCAATTCCGCGGAGGAGTTGCTCCAGTTCGGCCAGCGACCGCTGGACGTCCTGCTGGCGGCGCAGTGATTCTCCGATTTGATTATCGGCAATCAGCTCGCCGCTGCGCTGCATCTCTTCGGCAATGGACGGCTCGCGCAGGACTTCGAGCACGTCCCGGAGACTGGAGTCCGGGACTCCCTGGCCAATTCGCGACGCATCGGTGCGCATCCTGTCGATGTCCTCGGTGAAGCGTCGCACCGTTCCCGACAACTGCGTTTGCCGCTCAGCGAGGCGCGCCAGGTCCGCCAGATCCTGGGGGTTGAGGTCCGACATCCTCCGTGTCAGGGTTCGCCGGCCGATGGCGGCCGTGTCGTTGCTGATCTGCTGCTGGGACGACACAATCTCGCCGGCGCGACGATTGAGATCAAACTGCCGCTGCCATTCTGCGAACAGGACGAGCAGGGCGTCGAGTGTGTCCGCGGCGTCGGACTGTGCGGCCGCCGCGGCGTCCAGCGACGACTTGATGTCACCGGTTGCATCCGCCGCATCGCGGTCCTCGCTGAGCTTGCGGACACGGTCGAGCGCGTATTCCGACACCGGGCAGACGTTTGCAAGGAGGCGTTGGACTTCGTCCAACAAACGCCGCAAGCGCTGGTCGGCCGCTTGATCGTCGATCTTGTTCCAGTGGAGTTCTTCGAGAATGGCTCGCGCCCGCCGCGCAACGCCGCGTTCTTCATCGCGCAATTCGGTGACAATTCGCGAGTGGTCGTGCACAACACGTTTCAGCAGGTCCAGATCGGCAGGTTGAAACGCACCGGCGGCCTGCCATTGCAGCCGCAGTTCCCGGGTCTGCTGCAGGGATCGCGACTGCAGGCCGCTGGCGCGTTCGAGTCCCTGCACCAGCCCCGTCTGTCGAGCGAGCAGTTCCTGTCGCTTCTCTTCCGGCGTCACGATGGTCAGCAGCCGGGAGGCGCTGCGGCCGACGTGCCGGGGGCCGAGGTCGTACGCATCTTCCGCTTCGGCGCGCAAGGTCAGTTGTCGACCGGCCGCCAGGGCCAGGTCGGCGATCGCCAGGGTGGCGTCCACTTCGACGTGTGAGGAAGGGAGCACGCTCAACGGCAGGGACCGTTCGCCGACACTGCCAGGCGGGTCCGACAGGTGCAGACTGGTTCGGGTGACTTCCACGTCGTCGCGGGCCACGATGCGGAGGGGGATCTCGGCCGACGGAGTCGCAGTCAGGTCGGCGACCGGCCGTTCGATCGTGACCACGGGGGCCGCATCCTCAACGCCGCGCAGTTCCGAGCGGCGCGGATGATCACTTCGCAGTCCGTGCCGATCCGTCAGGTCGAACCAGTATGAGAATCGTTCCGGGCCGGTGACATCGAATTCAACGGAAAACCGCAGTCCATCCGGCGTCAGCGCCAGGTCCTGCGGCGGCCGGCCATCGCGCCGAAACACGGCGGATTGCAGCGGAACATTGGCCGTGGCGGCCAACCGCAGATGCGTCCCGACGAACACATCCCGGCTCCCGTGATCGGCATCGACCGTCTGCTCGGCCAGGCCCAGGTACTGCGGAGGCCGCAGGGAGAGCTGGAGTTCCCGGATGTCAGGCAGGGGCGAAAACGTAATCGTGTACCAGGGCATGCTGGCGTCATCGCCGCCGGTCACACGCAGGGCATGATTCTGCGAGTCTGAGGGCAAAATTGCTACGCACACGTTCCGCGGGCGACCCGCTGCATCGGCAAGGGAGACGCGGTTCAGCGGAATCGCGCGGAGTTGCCCGCCGCGTCGCGCGATGTGCAGTGTGACGTCGTCCGGCAGCTCGGCCGTGAGATCGTCGACGTACAGCGTGACCGGAGCCCCAGCGGCAAAATGCAGCGGATGTCCGGGATCGGCCAGCGGCTCGAAGTTCGAGTCCAGCAGAGCCAGGTCGTGGCGTTGCGGCCATTCGGGGCAGGCATACGGGGACCAGAGCCGCTGCAGCGCAACACGGGCGCGGGTTCGATCCGAAGCGACGGCGGTCAACGCCAGAAGGCAGGCCAGCGCGGCACTGCCGACGGCGCGGCGACAGGGGCGCCAATTGACGATCGAGCGGCGATCGGACGCGCTCCAGCGGGCCAACGTGCGTGCGACCGACATCCGCTGCAGCGCCGGCGCCCCCTGACATGCGCTGCAGTCGGAGGCACTGAATTCCACGCTGCTGGCGAGGACGTCGCGCCACTCCGGGCGAAGCCGTTCAATCTCCAGTGCCAGATCCACATGGTTGTAATGCCGCAGCAACGGAAGGAGGACGAACCGCAGGACGAGACCAGCGCTGCAGGCGATGATCGACAGCGCGAGTGCCGCCCGCAGCCACGGCTGGTCAATACGGAAGTACCAGTCGCCCGTGCAGACCAGCATGGCGAACAGGATCAGGACCGCCAGCGTCCAGGCGACCCCGCGACACGCGACGAGGAATCGCAGTCGACCATTCAGGCCGCGCATCAAGGCGTCGAGCGACGCCGCTGTCCCGGAAGCCCGGTCGTGGTGGAAGCCGTTCTCCATCCCAGGGTGATCCTGATGGTTCATCATACCAGCCGGGCGCGCTTCCTCAACAGCCATTCCGCGCCGAGTAATCCGGCCACCAGCACCAGGCCTTCGATGCGGCTCCAGAGCGGAATGGGTTCGGCGTAGGCCACGGGCAGCGCCTTGCCCGGCGGCAATCGGGAAAACAACTGCTCGAGATCGTCGAACGGTATTGCCGCACCTCCCGAGAGTTGTGCGGCGCGAGTCAGGTCCGCCAGGTCGGCGCCGGGCTGCCGCAGTTCGCGTTGGGGCAGGTCCAC
>CAZWGW010000090.1:0-14618 GCA_964633565.1 uncultured Planctomycetaceae bacterium | reverse complement strand
GTCATCGACCTGCTGACGCCGTTCGTCCGCGGCGGCAAGGCGGGACTGTTCGGCGGGGCCGGACTGGGAAAGACCGTCATTCTCCAGGAACTGATCGCCCGCATCGCCCGCGAGCACGGGGGTTACTCGGTGTTCGCCGGCGTCGGCGAGCGGACACGCGAGGGCAACGACCTGTGGCTCGAGATGCAGGAGGCCAAGATCGGCGATACGGGCCGGTCGGTCATCGACCAGACCTGCATGGTGTTCGGCCAGATGAACGAACCCCCCGGCGCGCGGCTCCGCGTGGCACTGTCGGGTCTGACGATGGCCGAGTGGTTCCGGGACTCAACCGGCGCCGACACGCTGCTGTTCATCGACAACATCTTCCGGTTCTCGCAGGCCGGTTCCGAAGTGTCGGCGCTGCTGGGCCGCATGCCGAGCGCAGTCGGTTACCAACCGACGCTCGGCACCGAACTGGGGCAGCTCCAGGAGCGGATCACGTCGACGCAGCGCGGGGCCATCACGTCGGTACAGGCGGTGTACGTACCGGCCGACGACCCGACCGACCCCGCGCCGGCGACGGCGTTCAGTCACCTGGACGCCTTCATCTACCTGGAGCGGCGGATTTCCGAGAAGGGCATTTACCCCGCCATGGACCCGCTGGCTTCATCGAGCCGGATCCTGGACCCGCACGTCGTCGGCGAGGAGCACTATGCCGTTGCCCGCCGCGTGCAGCAGATCCTGCAGCGATACCGCGAGCTGCAGGACATCATCGCGATTCTGGGCGTCGAGGAACTGAGCGAAGACGACAAGCTGGTCGTACACCGCGCCCGTCGCATCGAGCGGTTCCTTTCGCAGCCGTTCTTTGTGGCCGAGGCGTTCACCGGCAAGTCCGGCAAGTTCACCTCGCGGCAGGAAACGATTCAGAGCTTCGCGGAGATCGTCGACGGGAAGTGGGACCACCTGCCGGAAGGGGCCTTCATGTACGTCGGCGGCGTCGAGGAGGCCGCCGAACAGGCGAAGAAGATGGCCGGATAGGGAATGACGAATGTCGAAGGAATGACGAAGCCGGAATGCCGGGTAACAGTCGCCGTCGGTCATTGCTGTTTCGACATTTGGATTTCGGATTTCTTTCGTCATTTGATTTTCGACATTCGACAATTCACGCCCCATGATCGCCGCCACCCAACTGCGACTTGTGCTCGTCACCCCTGAGACCACCCTGCTGGACGAGGTGGTGACGTCGCTGAGCTTCCCGCTCTATGACGGGCAGATCGGAGTGCTGCCCGGCCGCGCGCCGCTGGTCGGGCGGCTGGGCACGGGCGAACTCAAGCTGCAGTCGGCGAGCGGGACGCGGAGCTACTTCATCGACGGCGGGTTTGCGCAGGTGAAGGGCTCGGTCGTGTCGCTGCTGACGCACCATGCGGTCCCGGCGGACCGGGTCGACGTTGCGGCGGCTGAGCAGGCCCTGGCGGAGGCGTCGAAACTCGTGCCGACGACGGACTCCGCGCTGGCGGAGAAGCAGCACGCCCAGGATCGCGCGCGGCGGATGATCGCGCTGCGCCGTCGGATGTGATCGCAACTCACGGCGCAGCCGCGCAGCAGTCGCGTGATGCTGCATCGCGATGGCGCGATGAACAAGCGCGGATCAGGCGACGCGTGGCGCGCCCACGCCCCGGCGCCACGCGGCCGGACGGAGATTTCACTCGCGCAGGATGCCCTCATAAGCCGCAGGGTTTCGCGCGTTTGCCCAGCATTGTGCGAACGCCCCCTGATTCGCCCGGCAATTTTCGCCGATCGGACGGTTCGACGGCGACCGCCAAGGTTCCACCGGTCGCGCGCGCTTCGCCCATTCTGTTTCGATGATGCAGTCCGGCGGAGATGTCGAAAATAAAACACGGGGCCCAACAATTCGCCGGTTCCGCCGCCCTCCCGCCCGTCTCCCGGCGGACCCGCATCGCAAGACGCCGATACGAGGTCTCATCCGCTCGATGGCTCATCTCGACACGCTGCCACTGACGTCAGTTTCCTCTCCCAAATCCAGTTCCCAACCAGCGCGGCTGTGGGTTGAAGTCCGCCGCGGACGAACCCGTGCTCCACGCCGGGCCGTCAAATCAGAACGCTTTCTGATCGGCGCCGGCAGCAACTGCCAACTGCAGTTGGGCGGGGACGACATCCCCATACTGCACAGCATCCTGCTTGTGAACGAGGAGGGGGCGCACATCGATGCGGTCGTCCCCTGGCCGCAGCTCATCGTCAACGGCACGCCGCAGCGCACGGCCGACCTCCGTGATGGCGACCAGTTCACCATCGGCAAATTCGAGTTCGCCGTCCACGAACAGCGGCCGGCCGCCGCCGGACAGGCACTGGCGATGACGCCCGCCGCCGATCTGCCCGACGTCCCGGAAAACGAAGACCTGGCCTCCCTTTCGGTGGCGGCCATCGTCGAACGGATCGAGCGCGACCAGAAGCCGGTGGAACAGTTCCAGACCGCGCGGGAATCCGGTGCGCTGGCACTCCTGCAGGCCGCGAAACAGGCGGCACGGGATCGCGAAAGTGCCGCCCCGGCCTCCGCCGAAGACCTGTTGCGGGAACTTCAGGACCTCTCGGACGAACTCGACCGCCGCGCCCGCCTGCTGGCGGAACGCGAGGCGTCCTGCGCCGAACGGGCCGCGAGCCTGCTCAAGGTCCACGACGAGATCTCAGAGCAGATGGAAGAGATCGGCGCGCGCCGCGGCGGCGAGCCCGAGGCTCCCTACCTGCAGCGGCAGGCGTCGTAACGGGCCGCTGCTTGGCTTTCTGACGGCGATTCCCTACATTCGCCCGCCCGCACGGCCTACGATACGCGCCGTGCCCCGGAACGTGGCCGCGCTCGCGGTCTCCGCGGTCCGTCGATCGTGCGAAGTGAGAGGAATCGTCGTCATGCCCATTGCCACCCCGCGGCAGTACGCCGCCATGCTGAATGCCGCCCAGAGCGGCGACTATGCGTACCCGGCCGTCAACATCACGTCGCTCGTAACCTTGAACGCCGCGCTCAAGGGCTTTGCCGACCGGAAGTCGGACGGCATCATTCAGATGTCGACTGGCGGCGGCAAATTCGCCTCGGGGTTGAACGTCGGCGATTCGGTGCTCGGCTGCATCGTGCTCGCCGAAGCGGCGCACCGGCTCGCCGCGCGCTACAACATTCTGATTGCGCTGCACACCGACCACTGCCCGCCGACGGAGGTCGACAAGTTCCTGAAGCCGCTCATCGCCGAGACGGCGCGCCGCCGCGCCGCCGGGCAGGGGAACCTGTTCCAGTCGCACATGCTCGATGCGTCGAACCTGCCACTGGCCGAGAACATGGCCCTCTCGCGCGACCTGCTCAAGCTGTGCGCCGCGAACGAGATTATCCTCGAAGTGGAAGCCGGCGTCGTCGGCGGCGAGGAGGACGGCGCCGCGGGTGCCGGAATGGAGCACGTCCCCGATTCCAAGCTGTACACCACGCCGGAAGACATGCTGGCGGTTTACGAGGCTTTGCACGGCCTGGGCCGGTACATGTTCGCGGCGACGTTCGGCAACGTCCACGGCCACTACAAGCCGGGCGCGGTCAAGCTGCGGCCCGACATCCTGAAGAAGGGGCAGGCCGCGGTGATGGCCAAACACGGCAAATCTGCCGAGTTCGACCTGGTCTTCCACGGCGGCTCGGGCACGCCGCGGCACGAACTGGAGGAGACGCTGCAGCACGGCGTCGTGAAGATGAACATCGATACTGACACGCAGTACGCCTTCACGCGGCCGATCGCGCACCATCTCTTCAAGAACTACGACGGCGTCCTGAAGATCGACGGCGAGGTCGGTGACAAGAAGGCGTATGACCCGCGCGCCTACCTCAAGGCGGCCGAGAAGGGCGTCGCCGAGCGGATGGGACAGGCGTGCGACGATCTGCACTCGACCGGGAAGACGCTGTATGGGAAGGTCTGACCGGAGAGGCTCGCACCGGTCTGCGATTCAGTATCGCGCCAGATCTCCCGCCTGTTCCTTGAGATTCAGCGTCGCGACCCACTGCTGGGCCGTGTGCACCATCATCCGCAGTTCACTCGCCAGTGCGATGAACTGCCAACCTTCGGCAATGCGCGTTTTGACGGCGTCCGTCGACATCACATGCAGGCCCACCGGCGTGCCGACCTTCTTGCCGGTCGCGAGGACGCGCTGCAGCATCGCCTCCAGTTCGGCCGGCGACGGGTCGACCCCCTCCGGGCCGCGCATCTGGGCCGTCAAGTCGTTAGGGCCGACGAAGATCGCATCCACCCCCGGCAGGCTGTAGATCGCCTCGGCGTTTTCGACCCCTTCGGGGGACTCGGTCTGCAGGACGACCAGGATTTCGTCGTTGGCGCGTTTGAAGTAATCGCCGGCCGGGGCGTCGAAATTGAGGGCGTGCAGCGTCCCCCCCAGCGAGCGGGTGCCGATCGGCGGGTACTTGGCCGCCGCGATCGCATCGCGGGCCTGCTCGACCGTGTTGACCATCGGCACGACGATGCCGAACGCGCCGGCGTCCAGTACCCGTTTGATGTGGTCGTGGTCGCCCCGCGGCACGCGCGCCAGCGGTACGCAGCCGGCGTCGGCGATCGCGCCGAACAGCATTCCGGCCGTGCTCCAGTCGATCGGCGAATGCTCCAAGTCGACGGTGAGCCACGGGAAGCCCGCGCGGGCCATGACGCGCGTGGCCATCAGGTCGCCGAGTGAGAGCCAGGTTCCGACCTGCGGGCGACCGGCGCGGAGGGCGGCTTTGACGGGGTTTTTCTTCATGGGGTTTGAGTATAATCCGCCCGGCCCCGAATCAGGAAGGAACGCCCCGAATGGATTCCCGCTACGCACGTGAGTTGTCCGCCAGCATCGACGCCGTCCGCCTCGCGGCCCGCGTCTGCCAGTCGGTGCAGGCGCAGATCACGCCCGACGTGCTGGAGAAGAAGGACAAAAGCCCCGTCACCGTCGCCGACTTCGCCAGCCAGGCGGTCGTCTGCCGGGCGCTGGCCGCCGCGTTTCCGGACGATCCGGTCGTCGGCGAAGAAGACGCTGCCGAACTGCGCGCTCCCGACCAGGCCCCATTCCGCGAGCGTGTGCGGAAAGAACTCGCGGCGGTCAGCATCGACGCGGACGACGACGCAATCTGCAGTTGGATCGACCGCGGCGGGCACGGCTCGTACTGCGGACGCTTCTGGACGCTCGACCCGATCGACGGCACGAAGGGCTTCCTGCGGTCCGAGCAGTATGCGATCTCGTTGGCGCTGATCGTCGACGGCAAGATCGACGTCGCCGTCCTGGGGTGCCCCAACCTGCCGAGCCACGATGCGTGGGACCGGGCGAAAGGGTGCCTCTTCACAGCGGTGCGCGGCGCCGGGGCGTGGCTGCGGCCGCTGGCTGGCGACCGCGAAGCGCCGCAGCGCGTCTCCGTCAGCCCGACCGGCGACTCAAAGTTCGCCCGCTTCTGTGAATCGGTCGAGTCGGGGCACAGCTCGCACGATCACTCGGCGCAGGTCGCGCAGATTCTGGGGATCACGTCGCAGCCGGCGCGCCTCGACAGCCAGGCCAAGTACGGCGTCGTGGCACGGGGGGAGGCGGATATCTACCTGCGGCTGCCGACGAAGAAGGACTACCACGAGAAAATCTGGGACCACGCCGGGGGCGTGCTCGTCGTCGAAGAGGCGGGGGGGACCGTGACCGACGTCGCCGGCCGCCCGCTCGACTTCACCATGGGGCGCGAATTGCGGAACAACCGCGGTGTGATCGTCACGAACGGCAAGCTGCACGAGCCGGTGCTCGCCGCCCTGCGCTCCGTCGGCGTGACCTGAGGCCGGAGTCCCCGATGCTCTCGATCGTGATCCCCGTCCTCAACGAGGCCGACAGCCTGCGGGAACTCCATACGCAGGTCGACGCCGCCTGCCGGGAGCACGGGATCGACACGGAACTGATCTTCGTCGACGACGGTTCGACCGACGCCTCCTGGGCTACGATCCGCGAGCTTTCCGGTCGCGACGCGCGCGTCTCGGGCATCCGCTTCCGGCGAAATTTCGGCAAGGCGGCCGCGCTGACCGCAGGGATGCGTGCCGTACGCGGCGAGATCATCCTCATGATGGACGCGGATCTGCAGGACGACCCGGCCGAGATTCCGCGCCTGCTGGCGCGGCTCGGCGAGGGATTTGACGTCGTGAACGGCTGGAAGCAGCGGCGGCTCGACCCCTGGCACAAGGTCTATCCGAGCAAGGTCTTCAACTGGCTGGTCGGCGCCCTCACGGGGCTGCGGTTGCACGACCACAACTGCGGCCTCAAACTGTTCCGCGCGGAAGTCGCCGCCGAGTTGCGACTCTACGGCGAAATGCACCGCTTTATCCCCGTGCTGGCCCACGCACGCGGCTTTCGCGTGACAGAACTGGCGGTGAACCACCGCCCTCGAAAACACGGTCACTCGAAGTACGGCGTGAAGCGGTTCGTCCGCGGCTTCCTGGACCTGCTGACGATCCGCTTCCTCACGGGGTACGGTCAACGCCCGCAGCACGTTCTGGGGGTGTTCGGGCTGCTCCTGCTCGGGCTGGGGGTGGCGGGGCTGGGTTATCTCGGCGCGCTGTGGCTCCTGATGAATGTGTTCGATGTATTGACGCCGCACCCGATCGGCGAACGTCCGCTGCTGGCCTATTCCGCGGCCGCACTGCTCCTCGGCGCGCAAGCCCTGTCGCTCGGCCTGCTGGCGGAGTTGATCGTGGCTTATACCGGCCGGGAACAGGACACCTACAGCGTGGCCGAACGCACCGGGTTGCCGGAGTCGGCACGGAACCCGATGCGGACGTAGTGCGCCGTCGCACTACAGCGTCAGTTTCGCCCAGTACAGCCGCTCCCGGTCGCCGCGGACGCGCAGGTCCTCGAGCATGTCCTCCAGACTCGGCGCGACAAAATCGTTGAAGACCGTCTTCGACTTGGCATGCACCTGCAGGCGCGCGCTGAAATCCACGAGTCGGGGAGACAGCCAGATCGTGACCTCTTTGGCCGGCTCTTTCACGTAGATCGTGTTGCCGGAACTCACGATCTTGCCCGTAATCTCCCGGGCCTGCGGCCGGCGGCTGGGCGGGTCCCACACAACGGCTTGCGCGAGCGCCTCCGGCAGCCCGGCCATCTGCAGCCAGTGGAAGCGCGTGTCCGTATGCCGGGCGATCCGCACCTTCCATTCCGCCGGCTCGGGACTGCGGCGGTGCAGCGCCATCCAGTCGAAGATCCGCGGCGTCTCCTCAAAGTAGTCCTCGTAGCCGCGCGCCTTGTACTCGACGTAGACAATGTCCTGGCCGTGTGTCATCATCGGGTTGAGGTCGCGCGCGTTACTGTCGAGGCTCAGGCCGTTCTTGTTCCCGTCCCGCTCTCCCGTGACGACGTACCAGGCGAGGTCGGGTGCGTTCTCGCGGTAGTACATGCAGTAGCGGTCGCTGACGCCGGCAATCGGAATCACGCCGGCAAACAGTCCGGGGTGCGACATGCCGAGGTCGAAACAGGCATCGGCCCCCATGCCGTGGCCCGCGAGGTAGATGCGGTCGGAGTCAATCCGGAACTTCCGGCGGGCGTCGTTGATGCTCTCCAGCACGGTCTGGTGCACTTCAAAGTTGTACGCGTAGCTCCCCTGCTGTTCGTCGGCGTATTCCGGCGCGATCACGACGTAGCCCCGACGCTGTGCGGGCCCCTGCTTGTCGAGGTCCGGCAGGCCCGCCCACCAGATCAGTTCCTGTTCGGTCGTGGATCCCTCCGCCCGCAGGACGACCAATAGCGGATATCTGTGGTGCGGCGAGTATTCCGGTGGGAGGACGACCGAATATCGCTGCGTCGTGCGGTTCCACGCGTCCTTGACTTCGATCGGCGTCACCGTGCCGGTCGGGATCGGCACGGTCTCAATCGGGGGGGGCAGTTGCGGCACCATCTGCTCCACCCGCGGCACGCTGATGCCTTCCACTTTCTTCAACTCTTCAATCAGGGACTTCCGCTGCGCCGGATTGTCATTCGTACGCAGGAACTCAAGCACCAGAAACCGCGCGTGCCACAACCGGATCGCGTCGTCGAGGTTGGTGACGGCGTTGCCGGGCCCGACCACCCAGGCCGAATAAGCGAGCGAGAGTTTCTCCGCCGCGGTCAGGGTCTGGTCGTTCTCGGAGCGGAGGAACGGGTCGAGGCGGTCGATGTTCTCATAGTGCAATTCGCCGACGACCTTGTCGCGGAGCGGCGCGACTTCCGCCGCCTTCTCCTGGGGGAGCGCGGCCTGTAACTGCCCCAGCAGCGCTTTGGCCGACTCATATTTCTGCCTGGCCGCATCGTAGGCCGCCACAATGTCCTGCGCCTCGCGCAGCACATCGGCCGTCACGCGGTCCGGAGGGAATTTCGACGCAACCAGGTACGCCAGTTGATGCTGGCCGGCCGCCTGCCGGCTGCGGATTTCATTCAGCGCCCGGACCGCGTCGACGTTGGCAACACGGGTCCTGACCTCTTCGATCCAGGCTCCCTGCTCAGGGAATTCCTGTTCCATTGCGGACAGTTCCTCGCGGGCCTGTTTGTACAATTCCGCCTGGACGTAGAACATGACGACGCCTTGTCGATCCGCGAGCTTCTTCGGGTCGATGGCGCCGTCGATCATTGCCCGGAGCGTGTCAGCCGGAATCGTCGATGGGTCGAGGCCGTAATCCCAGTCGTGGGACGTGGCTTCGACCTTCAGACAGTCGGGGCGGATCAGCGTGATCGACTGGGAGATGTGCTCGGGCACGAGGTCCGTCCCCCGCTGCACCGTGAGTTCGACCACACGGTGGCCGTACCTGTCGAACTCTTTCTTCTGATACCTGCCGATGACGGCCGGAATGCGGCCCGCCCCGGTCCGGCGCGCTTTCAGTTCGAACGAGACTCGTCCCAGGCGTGCATCCTCCGGCAGAATGTCCGCCGTCTGACGCTGGGCGACAAAGTGCCGCCGGACACCATCGTCAATCATCCAGTACTGGGGGATCGGCGCGACTGTCCGGTTGTTGTGCGATGTGGTGCGCGCATCGAGTCCGCTGAGCGGGAAGACAATCCCCTTGAGGACCAGGCCGTTCTTGAGGTGCACTTCGTCGGCGCACGCCCCCCCGGCCCACGCGGCCGAACAGGCCGCGACGACGATCGCTCGCAGGCAGAACCGCAATCCGGGGGGAGAACGCATCCCGACGCTCCGTCGCACGCGTGTACGGCCGGGGAGGGCAGGCCGCTGCTACTATCATCGTGTGCGCATGTGTGGAATTCCAGCAAACTCGGCAAATCTCCGCCCCCCCGTCTCAATTCGTGAGTGCCCTGAATACGTGGGGAACCTGCACGGGGTGCCGCGAATTCCGGCGAACACGAATGGCCTGTAGGCGGCTCGCGCGCCGAAATGGCCGGTTTTCCCTGCTTCATCTGGCGCGCGACCCGCCAGGTCGCCACCTGTCGCCCAGCCGTTGGTAGACGAACTCCTTCCTGAATCCGTTCGTCCCGTGCCGCGGGTCGTCGCGCTGCAAGTGGAATACGCCCCGCAGGGGGTACTCCCGCTCCGCCGTCTGTTCGATTTCCGGCCCGGTGTAGGTATCAACAATCAGCGGGCCGTTCCCGGCGGACGGGAACTCATAGATCCACTGCCCCTCGCGCACCTTCTGCCACTTGACGCGCTCTCCTCCCAGGTGCTCGCCCCGTGAGGAGCCGTCCTGCTTCGCACGCCCTGCCTGCTGCCTCTCAAGCTGGGCGATGAGCTTGTCCTTCGCGTCCGCGATCTGCTCCGCGGTCATGGGCGAGTCGAGGATGGCGTCGCGCCGCGCCTGTTCCTCGGCCGCGGCCTTCTGTCGGGCGGCTTCGGCCAAGTCCTTGGACGTCTGGCCTTTGGCGTCGAGCATCTGGACCTCAGCATCTGGACCTGTTCGTCCCAGTGCGCGTCGCTTCCATGCGCCTTCCAATCGGTCATAGAAGTACTCGGCCGTGTTGCTCAGAACCCTGGAATCGGGGTTTTCCTGCCGCATCTGGAACACGCCCCTCAGCGGCCGCTCGCGGTCGTAGGTCTGTTCGATCTCCGGCCCGGTGTAGGTGACGACGATCAGCGGGCCGTTGTTGAACGAGGGGAACTCATGCCTCCATTCCCCCTCGCGCACCTTCGCCCATTTGACGCGCGCTCCGCCCAGTTGCTCTCCACGAATGGCGGCATTCTTCTTCGCGTCCTCCGCCATCCCCTGCTCGAAGTGTGCGATGAGCCTGGCCTTGGCCTCGGCGACCTGCCCGGGGGTCATGGGCGGACCCAGCATGGCGTCGCGGCGGGCCTGCTCCTCGGCGTCGGGCTTCTGACGGTCCGGCTCGGCCACGTCCTTCGGCGTCTGGCCCCTGGCGACGAGCCTCTGGACGATGGCATCCGGACCCGTTTGTCCCAGTCCGTGTTCGTCCCAGTAAGTGTTCTCGCGGTTCTCGCGCCACCACGCATCGATGACGTCGATGGTCTCCTGGAGATGCTCTTGTTGCTGTTCGGGGGAGAATTGCCCGTTCGGCTGCTTGAGTTCCGCACGCTGTTTCAGAAGCGCCTCCCAGGGGGGAATGTACACGTTCTTCCTGAGACGCTCTCCAATTGAATACTGCCGCGTAATGGCCCCCTCTTCCAGCGCAGCTCTGAGCCGCTCCAGCCCCAACTCGACCTCCTCCCGCCCCCATTCGGTCTTGTCAATCTTCAGGTCGGGCGGCAGTGAACTCGGGAACTTGTCCCCATACAGCTACACGAGGTCCATTGGATCAACGTTTTCCCCTCCGACGTACACGGCGATGTCGTCCCCCGAGGTCCAGGCCGCGCCTGCCAACTGGGACTGGGAGGCGCCGCGTACATTGTACCTCCATACCAGGACCGGCCCGATATCCGTCTGAACGAGTCGGTAGTTCCCCCTGACGACGTAGTCCCCCCTGACGATGCCGTGCAGGAACTCGTGGAGGGGAACGGGACGCTTGATCCCCTTGTAGATCTCGGCCACGACGCGCCCGCCATTGGGCGCTTCGAACTCCTCGTACGCGTAACCGATCTCACCATACTGCTCCTGATAGATTTTGTCCCCGTCCCTGAGCCAAAGAAATTTGCCGCGAAACTTGAACCCATCCTTGTCCTCGCCCAAGATGATCTGCGATGTCGCCTCCTGTCTCCATTCCTGCAGTTTTTCTGACCTTGCCCACTCGCGGCCCCAATAGCCGACTGCGTGCAGTCTGTGAAAGGCTTGTATGCCTTTCTCTGTGTCACGATAGAACAACTCGACCTTGAAAATGTCCTCGGGAACCTCGGCCAGAGTCCGCGGATCCTTGTAGTACTGTCGGACGATCTCGAGATAGCCTTGCTTGATCGGAGATTCACTCTGCCCAATGGCCTCCGTTGTGCGTTCCTTCTCCGTCAGTTCACGCTCGTAGAGCAGCACCGGGTGTTCGGGCGTGGGCAATTGCGGAGGGATTGCCAAGAAGGCGTCGCGGAGGGCCTGCTGCTCGGCTTCGGCCTTCTTTTGGTTCGCCTCGGCCACTTCCTCCGGCGTCTGCCCCTTGGCTACCAGCCTCTGGAGCTCTTCGTCCCAGTACGTCTTTTCACGGTTCTCCTCCCACCACTTGACGATCATGTCAAACAGTTTCGGTTTCTGCTCGGGCCTGGGGGGCCGACGAAGCCAGGGGCGCGCCTCGATGAGGATCGGGACGTAGGTGTATTGCTCCAGGCGGGACAGGTGCCGCTCAGTGCGATCTTCTCGGCCCGTCGTCTCGAGGTTGGCTTTCAGTCCGGCGATCCTGAGCTGCGCCTCCTCGCGGCCCCAGGCGGTCTTGTCCACCTTCAAGTCAGGCGGAAGCGAACTGGGAAACTTGTCGCCATAGAGCTCTACAAGGTCCATCGGATCGACCGTACTGGCGCCGACAAAGATGGCCAGGTCGTCGCCGGAGGTCCAGGCCACCCGGCTGAATTGAAGCATCCGGCGCGGATCATGGTCCCACACGAGCACGGGGCCGATGTGGGTTTGGACTACCCTGTATTCTCCCTTGACGACCGCACCGAGGAACTCGTGCAGCGGGATCTGACGCTCGATGGCCTTGTAGATGGACGCGTCCACGCGCTCGCCGTTCGGAGCTTCGAACTCCTCATGCGCGACGCCCACTTCACCCGGCTTCTCGAAGTAAATGGCGTGGTATCCCTGACGGCTTCCCACGAACCAGAGCTCCCGCTTGCGGAACTTGAATCCGTCCTTGTCCTGCCCCAGCGTGATCACCGGCGCCGCCACGCTGCCCCAGGCGCGCTCACTCCTTTCTCGCGCCCAGAGGTATCCCTTGGAGCCGGCTGCGTATTCGCGGACCACCGGGAATTGGCTGTCGGCCCCATCCGGGTAAACCAGCTCGACTTTGCAGATCCCCCTGTATTGGAGGTCGTCAACCTGCTCCGGGTCCGTGTATCGGTTTCGGGCTTCCTCAACCGAACGCTTCCAGGACCAGACGTCCCGGTAGTCGATGGTCCCCCAGTCGAGTTCGTCCGGCGTCAACTCACGTTCATAGAGCACCTCTGGCTCTTGCGCCGTGAGCGGTTGCGGAACAGGCAACAGGCCAGCGAGACAGCAGATCCAGGCGATTCCTCGCATGATTGACCTCCCGGCCAACGGGTCAGCTTGGCCCGACTACTCCGCCGTGTCGCTCCATTCCAGCGTTCCGGCCGGCATTCCGAAGTAGTACACCGTGGCCGGGTCGGGGTCGTTCTCCACGTTGAGCACGTTGGGGGCGTTGAGGCCGGGGACGGAGAACGGCCGGCCAACCTGCACGAACGCACGGTCGATCCGCGCCTGGCCATCCTTGTAGATCAGCGCAAACCTGGTTCCGAAGAACTCGGCCGTGCGGTCGTGTGCGTTACCCTCGTCGATGCTGACGTCGTCGATGTAGACCCAGATGGGATTGTACAGTTCCTCGGACGTGCTGTCGTGGTTGGTCACGCCAGAGATGTGCTCCGGCGACACGCCGACCACCATGAGGTCTCCAGTGTTCGGGTCGATGGCGATGTCAACCGTGTCGACGTGGATCGAAAATGAATCGAACCCCTCGTTGCCGATGACGTTCCGCGCCTTGACGGCCACCGGCACGTCGCCGGTCGTCAACTGGACCTCGATGACGTGGTCGAAGACGCCGATGAACGGCCGGGGGCCGGGGGGACCGCGAGCCGGAGCGGGGGCATGGTCTGCGAGGGACGCCGTGGAGACGTTCGTCACGGGGACGACGTAATTGGTGAAGCCGCCGTCGGTGTTGACGTTCTCAACGGTGATGGTCACCTGCTGGATGTCGGCTGCGGAGTCCTCGATGATGTCGGCGAGCGAGCAGTTTACCTTGCCGTAAACGTGGACGATTGCGGTGGCGGCGGCCTCATTGATGGTGAGGTCGGCCTTAATGAAGGGATCAAGGTCGGGATTGCGGCCAATCTCCACGACCGGATACGGGTGGGAAAGGCTCGTGCTCCACTCGACCTCCCCGCCGCCGCTGTCGATAAACCGCACCTTCGCGACGGTCGCCAGTACGGCGTCCGAAATGCAACGGGTCCAGCCCCAGGTGCCCTTCGTGCAGAACGTGGCGCGGATCGTGCGGTTGCTGCCGATGTCGCTCTTGCGGACCCCCTCCAGGTACAACGTGACCTTGCGGTTCGTTTCCGAGAAGCCGAGCGCCTGCAGGTAGTCCGGGCCGAACTCGACATTAGCCGAAACGAAGTCACCGCGTTGCGGGTCGTTGATCGCGTTCTTGTTCCGCGGCTGGTCCCCCGGTTTGGTCCACAGCCGGAGGTGGCCGGGCGCAGGCGTCACGCGGGAGTCGCCGGCACCGCCGGTCAGCGAGACGGCAGCGGGATCGGATGCGTCGTATTCGATCTGGAGTGTCGACCGGGACAGGTCGATCCCCGGATCGATCTCCAGGAGGACCGGGATGAACCGTTCCCCGGGTGTCACGTCGTCCTCATCGCCCGGGATTCCGTCCCGGTTGAATCCGTCGGCGAAGTCGAGAATGCCGTCGTCGTCGGTGTCGTCGTCGTTGACCAGCAGGACCTTGCCCGGCTGCTCTTCCTCGACCTGGTCCTCGTCGGCACTGCGTTTCGGCCAGCGGAAGCGGTAATCGTTGTCGGAATCGACGTCGAGGTCGAACGTCAGGGCGACGGGCGACATCCACATGTAAACAGCCACGCCGCTCAAAATCGCGATCGATAACACGATGCAGCGGATGAGACACCGTTTGTTAAACATACCTGCCGTTCAAACGTTTTCGGGAATGATTGGCCTGCGGCGGCTGCAAACTGAAGATACCAGCGCGGAGGCGCCTGACCGGGGTCGGTTCGCAGGTCGTCAGTAGCCATCGCTCATTCCGCTCACTGCGGATTCATGTCGACACGAGCGTGCAGACTTCCTGCGGGGACAAGTCGAATCCAGCCTGCCACGCTACCTGCTTTGATTGCGGCTTTCAAAGTAATTCCTCAGGAGCGCGCTCGACTGGTCGAGGAACCAAGGGGTAGTCCAGTGCACGGCACGAATTGATCTGTGTGCCCACGATGGGGGCACGTCAGCGGTAACCCAAGTTACGCGGTTCGGATGAATTCTTGTCGGTTTTCGAACTCGTATTGTACG
>CAZWGW010000089.1:3866-14677 GCA_964633565.1 uncultured Planctomycetaceae bacterium | reverse complement strand
TTCGCGGGGACCGGATTGCGCTGATGGAGGCGCTCGGCGAGACGAGCGGGCCGGAGGACCTGGAGTGGCTGCGTCAGGCCGCGGAGCAGGAGCGCGGATATTATGGGCAGCCCCTCCTTGTCCGGCTGGTCGCACTGGAAGATGATGCCGGACGAGAACGCCTGCAGTCGATGCTCGCGGACCCTGTGCGGCGGCGCGGTGCGGTGCCGGTCGCGGGGAAGGCCTTCGCCGGGACGGGTGATCGAACGATTGCGGCGGCGCTGGCTGCCTGCGCCGCCGATGCTGATCCCGACACGGTCCTCGACGTCGGACATGCACTGCTGGAGATCGGCGGCGACGAAGCGCGGGGACATGCCGCGGCGCTGGCGTCCCGGATGGAGCCGACTCAGGCGGAGTACTTCCGGAGTCGGCTGAATGCGCCGGCGATCGAAGAACTGGACGCCGCCATCGCTGGTTCGGGCGTCATGAGTCCCGCCGCGCTGCAGCGGGCGCGGGCCGAACTGCGCGTCGAACACGACAGCGACACAACTGAGCCGCCAGGGCTATTCGAGTTTCTGCTGATGGGGGGTTGCGGGATGATGTTCGACGCCGAAACCGGTGAAGTTCCCTGCGGTCATGACCGGCTCCTGCTGGATTTCGCCGCCGCCAGCGACGGGACCTTCCGCCCCGAAGCCGTGCACCAGGAATGGCACCAGGAGCACGACGAGGACTTCGAGGCGGAGTACACACTCCGTTTTATCCATCAGGGCGCCCTCTATTCGGGAGGCCTGCGGAACTACGGCGACTGGTACGACGTGGAGCGGACGCTGGAGATGATCAATCGCGCGCTCGGGGACGCAGGACTGGCGCAGCGCTTCATCGGGATCGGCACAGGGGGCCAGACGGCGGCATTCATATTTGCCGATCCCGCCAAACTCAGGCCGCTGGCGGAGAAGTTTCATTTGCCGCTCAGCGACAATCCGGCGGCCGCGATGGAGGCCGGCAAGGAATTCGAGGAGCGAGTCCTGCCACAGTTGGAAGGGGAGGAACAATGAACCGAATTCTCGGACGCTGGATGGGGGCCGTCGCCCTCGTTTGTATCGCGGCCGCCGTCCAGGGCATGGGGCCGGTCCGTGCCGCGGAGACGTTGACTCCGGAAGAGATTGCCGAGGGCTGGGTCCTGCTGTTCGACGGAGAATCGACGTTCGGCTGGAAGACCGAGGGCGACGTGTCCGTCAAGGAGGGGTTGTTGCACGTCGGCGGCGAGAAACCGGGGGCGGTCGAATTGACGACGCCGCTGGGGAGCGGGGAACTCTACGTCGAGACGGTCGCGGGAGGAGGTGGTGGCTCGCTGTCGTTCACGGAGAAAAACAGCCAGATGGGTTGGGCCATCTCCGCCGAAAAGCCGTCGCGGCACCTTCACACGGTGCTCGTGAACCAGGAGGAAAGCGATCTGGGAGACTTGAACGAGGAAACAGAGGGGGACCGCCTCGTCTGCACCTCGGCAGTGAACTGTCACGACCCGACATTTCGGCTGTCGATCGAGCATCGTCCCGCGAACGCTGCGGATGTGAAGTCGATGCAACTCAAAGCGGTGCGTTTCCGTCCTCTCAAGCTGGTGCCGATCTTCAACGGCAAAGACCTCACCGGCTGGAAGCCGATCCCGGGCAAGGCGTCGAAATTCGCGGTCACTGAGGGGGGCGAGTTGAGCATCAAAGATGGCAACGGCGACCTGCAAACCGAGGCGGAATGGGACGATTTCGTTCTGCAACTCGAGATCAAAGCGAACGGCACGCACCTCAACAGTGGGGTGTTCTTCCGCGCGCTGGTCGGGCAGTTCTGGAGCGGCTATGAGTCGCAGATCCGCAATCAGTGGGAGGGGGACGATCGCACGAAGCCGGTCGACTTCGGGACCGGGGGGATCTACAACCAGCAGCCCGCCCGCCGCGTGATCTCCAGCGACAACGAATGGTTCACCAAGACGATCATCGCCACGGGGAACCATATTGCCGTATGGGTGAACGGCATCCAGGTCAGTGACTTCACGGACAATCGGCCGCCGCGCGAGAGCGCCCGCAGAGGGAGCAAGACCAGTCCGGGCGTCATCAGCCTCCAGGGGCACGATCCGACAACGGACCTGAGCTTTCGGAACATCCGGATCGCGCCGCTTTCGCGCCCCGGAACTTGATCCCCAACCTTGCTCGAGGACACCACCCATGACGTTGCTAGTGCTGGCCCAGTTCTCCCCGGAGGTTTCAATCGGCGGCTACGCCTTCGTGACAATATTCTACGTCGTGCTCATGTTGGGCGCAGTGTGGCTGTTCAAGGCAACGGGCGCGCGGCTCATCCTGCTGGGTCTATTGACGGCAATCGCATCCGTCGGCTATTCGGGGATTGTCGGGCCGTCCATGGTGGTCGCGCCGACCATGATGAAGATCGCCTTCCTGCTGGTCCTGGGGGGAGTGGTCGTGCCGCTGGTGGTGCGCGGCGGGCAGGCCGGCCGGGAACGCACGACACAGGAGGAGGCTTCGCATGATTAGCTGCCCGTCCCTGTTCAAGAGTCGCGGCTGCTGGATCCTAACGGGGTCGGCCGTCGTGTATTTCGTCGCGTTTCCAGAGGACTGCGAGTCGCTGCTGCTGCCGCTGCGATCGGCCCTGTCGTTGAGCTATGCCGTCTCTCCCTGGCTATACGGCCTGGCCGCCGTCGCGCTCGTCTGCTGGACGGCGCGTGCTCTGTGGGGGCGTGCGGAACGACCGTAGCGGAGGTGCGGGCCGGCCGACGTCGGCCGGAGCTTCGGGCGCCATACTTCCGGTTTACGACTCGAAGCAGCCCGGTCGATCGCCTACAATCCCTTGAGGCACCCGTTCGGCGAGGCGACGTCGCTTCGCGGCGGGAGGCCGATGGAACAGTCTTGACCGACTCCATGCAGATTCTGCTTGCCAACCCGCGCGGCTTCTGCGCGGGGGTCAATATGGCGATCGAGTGCCTCGAAGAGTGCATCGACGCGTTCGGCCCGGAGATCTACGTCTACCACGAGATCGTACACAACAAGTATGTCGTCGACCGCTTCACCCGGCAGGGAGTGACGTTCGTGGACGATCCGGCGGAGGTGCCGGAGCGGGCGATCCTGCTGTACAGCGCGCATGGGGTGTCGCCGGCAGTCCGGGAGCAGGCCCGCCGGCGGAACCTGCGCACCATCGACGCCACCTGCCCGCTGGTGACGAAGGTGCACATCGAGGCGATTCGCTATGCGCAGTCCGGCTGCCACATCGTGCTGATCGGCCACGAGGGGCACGACGAAGTGATCGGGACGATGGGCGAAGCGCCCGAGAGTATCACGCTGGTCGAATCCCCGGGCGACGTCGACCGGCTGGAGTTCCCCGCGGGAGCGAAACTGGCCTATCTGACGCAGACCACCCTCAGCGTGGAGGAGGCGGGGGCCGTCATCCGCCGGCTCGAGGAGCGTTTTCCGCAGATCGAGCACCCGCCCAAAGAGGACATCTGCTACGCCACGACGAACCGGCAGCATGCCGTGCACGCCCTGGTCTCCCGTTCCGATCTGCTGCTCGTGCTGGGGAGCCAGAACAGCTCCAACAGCCGCCGGCTGATGGAGATCGGCGAGGCGGCCGGAAAACCGGCCTATCTCATCGACGGCAAGCACGAGATGAACCCCGACTGGTTCGAGGGGGTGCAGACGGTGCTTATCACGGCCGGCGCGAGCGCGCCGGAGGTCGTCGTGGAAGACGTGATCGAGTTCCTGATGGAGCACTACGGGGCGATGGTGACGGAACACACGACGCGCGAGGAGCACGTGACATTTCCGTTGCCGCGGGAATTGCGCGCGCTGCAGGCGGCCGCGGCGCCCTGAATCCCGCGTCAGCTCTGCGCAGGCCGCGTTCCGCTGTTTCGCACGCCGGATCCTGGGATGTCATACTCGTTGATCATCGAGCAGGCGCTCCGCGTGGCGGCCGTGGCGCATGGCGGCCAGCAGCGGAAAGGCGCGCCGGTGCCGTACTTTACGCACGCGGCGGGCGTGGCGCTGATCCTGGCCCGCGCCGGATTCCGCGAGGAAGGGCTGCTGGCCGCGGCGATCCTGCATGACGTGGTGGAGGATACCGATGTGGGACTGGAGCAATTGCGCGGACAGTTCCCGGAGGAGGTGGTCTCGCTGGTCATGGCCGTTTCTGAACGGAAGACGGATGCCCGGGGAGAGAAGCGGCCGTGGGAGGATCGCAAGCGGGACCACCTGCAACAGATCGGCGGGGCGCCGGTCGGAGCGCGGGCCATCGTGCTGGCCGACAAACTGCATAATCTGGAAACGATGGTGCTCGACCTCTCGACGGGGGGGATCGACTTTAGCGCCTTCCACGCCCCGCCGGATCGCGTGTTGTGGTACTACGAACAGATGATTGATCTTGCGGCCGGCCGGGAACCGCAACTGGACGTCTTGGCGCGGGAATGCCGCACCGCGCTGCAGCGACTGCGGGGACACGTGCGATCCTCGCACCAGGGCGTGCCGGCGGGGTTCAGGTCTTGCCCCCCTGTCGCGGGGCATTGAACGTGACGTATTCCCAGTGCCGATACGCCTCGGACTGCTTCACCAGCGCGTCGTGCGCGCCGGCGGCGGCGACCCGACCGTCCTGGATCAGGACCACCTGCTCGCAGCGACGGACGGTCGACAGGCGACTGGGGAGGAAGACGACGGTCCGCTCCCGGACGATCCGGTTGTAGGCGTCGTCCAGCAGGTTCTTCGTATCTTCGTCCAGGGCCAGTTCGGGTTCCTCGATGATCAGCACGGCCGGCTTGCGCAGAATGGCCCGGGCCAGGCTGAGTCGAAATGCCTGTCCGGAGTCCAGCCGTTCACCATGCTCTCCCAGGGGCGTCTCGTATCCCTGCGGCATTCGGGCGATGAAATTGTGGGCGTGAGAGATCTTGGCGGCGTCAGTCGCGTCCTGTGCGGAATAGCGCGGGTCGCCGCAGGTGATGTTCTGCAGGACCGAACCCGTGAACGGCGGATCGTCGCCGCTGACGAGGATTGTTTCGGCCCGCAGGGAATCGAGCGTCGCCCACGCGGTGTCTTCACTGTCGAACAGGACGCGTCCGGATTGCGGCTCGATGAATCGCGGCAGCAGAAACGCGGCGGCGCGGCACGCGGTGCGGTCCAGCGACACAAGCGCGATGCAGGTCCTGGCCGCGATCCGCAGGTCAAATTCCTTGAGCAGCGTGCGGCCGTCCAGGCGATACGAGACGGCTTCGAAGATGATTGACTTTGACACGGGTTCCAGGAACTTGGCGCCGACGGCCTGGCCGACCTCCGGGATCGCATTCACGAAGCGGTAGACTTTGTCGCCGCTGACCTGGATCGTCTGCCGGGCGGCGGAGAGGTCGCGGGCATGGTGCACGATCCATCCCATTCTCGCGAGCGAGATCAACAGCAGCGCGCCCAGCGGCAGCGGCAACGGGTCGCTGTACGACAGCACGCGGGAAGTAATAAAAAACACCACCAGCGCCAGACAGAGCACCCCTGCGGCGCGGGAGGACCAGACGGCCCACGTTTCTCGCAGGCGACCGGTGGTCATGTCACGGGTGTACCGGTCCAGATGCTTCTGGAACTGTTCCCGTTCAAACGGCTCCATTCCATATCCGCACACCAGGCGGCTGCGGCGAAGCCCGTCCGCCAGCAGCCGCAGGTCGGATTCCGCCTTTCCCTGTGCCAGCGCCTGGAGTTGCTGAGAGCGCTCCCGTTCGTACGCGGCAATCCACCAGGCCGCCGCGGCCGGCACCAGGCATTGCAACGCCAGCCGCACGTCGGCCCACAGCGCCAGCCCGCAGAGTACGGCGAACAGGCAGATGTCCGCCGCCAGCCGCGAGACCCAGGTCGTCACCGCCGCACCGATGCGGTCGATTTCGCGGGTGAACAGGTCCACGGCCTCCTGCTCGACCCGGCCGTTCAGTTCGCTGGTGGCCAGCCGCACCGTCTGTCGGTGGACCGACTGCCTCAACTGGGACGTCGACTGGGCCGCGAGGCGCGCTGAGGCGCTTCGCGCGCCGGAAATACAGACACTGCGTGCGAGGCCGATTACGGCCAGGCACAGCACGAGGATCACGGCCGCCGCGTCGTTCTCCCGCAGGGGCGACGGGACGCCCGTGGCGCGCACCAGCCATCCGTCAAAGAACTTCTCCCGATACCGGATGCCGGTGGCGAGCAGGCCCTGGTCGTGCAGTTCGTACGACCCGTCGTCGATTACGTCGGCCGGGGCGCCTTCAATCGCGAGCGCCCGTGGACCCTCGGTGAAGAGTTTGAGGTCTTCCCCCAGCAGGTCCACCCCGCCGCGGTACACGAGCAGGTCGATCAGCAGCGTCAGGATCAGGAGTGCGGCTGCGGCCAGCACGACGCCGCACAGCGACCAGATCAGCGCGGCAAGTCCCCGGCCCTGCCACCAGACGCGAGTGGGCAACAAGCGGTGGAATGCATTCATCGGTTGCTCGATCCGGATGGCTCACGCTGGCCGCGACTCACGACGCACCAGGCGGACCAGTGCGGAAGCGCCTCCCGGCCCTGATCGATTCGCCACGCGCGGCGGCCGTCATGCCAGGTCCCGGTCTTCAAACAGGATGAAGGCCAGCAGCACCGCGGCAACCGCGTAGGCGGCGCAGTAACCAAAACAGATGCCCAGGTAGTCGTTGGGAACGGGCGTGCCGGTGGCGACCGCGGCCGACATGTTGAAGTTTTCAAGCGCCGGCAACACCGTTGCCAGGACCTGAGCCATGAGTTTGACGGGGGCGATATCCTTGAATGTCGATTGCACCAGGACCGGCGTCAAGTGGCCGATGACGAAAATCGCGAAACACGTGACCAGGTTCACCAGCATCGGCAGACGCGTCGAAATCGCCACGCTCACGGCCGTCATGACGGCCACCTCCATGAAAATCAACGCCAGCGCGGGAAGCGATTTCGATGCCACACTGAGCCGCTCGGGTTCGGGCGCGTAGACCTGTTTTCCGGCGAACGGCGTCTGGACGTAGTACGGCGGCGGTTCGGCGCCGGATTCCTTCTTGTCGTAGCCGAATTTGAAATACGTCGCCGCGAAGAACACCGTCCCCACCACCACGATCATGATCAGCGAGGCCTGCGTGATCCCCACGTATTTCCCCACGATGAACTGACGTCGGGTGATCGGTTTCGACAGCAGCGTCATCGCCGTTTTCCCTTCGATCTCGTCGGCGACGCTCATGCTGGCCGTCCACACGGACAGGAGCAGCGCGCCGATCAGGATCGTGGCCAGCCCGCAGTCGATGAACATTTTGGTGTCTTCTCCCAGCGAGAAGAACGGCACGTAGTAGTTCGCAAAGATGACACAGATCGCCAGGGCGGACAGCAGCAGGAACACCGGCTGCCGCACGGCTTCCTTGGTCGTGGCCCGCGCGATCGTGCCCGCCCGTGTAAAGTAGTCCAACGCGAGCAGGGCCGTCACGAAGACCAGAAACCCCGCCAGGACCGCAATCGGCGACCGCCCGGCGTCGGACACGGCGGCCAGCACTGTAATTCCCGAAATGGACGATTGGCAGATCATGGTTCTCTCGAAATGGGACGAGGAATGCGGAACAAACCGATGAAAAACGGAATGATCATGATACTGTAACGCAATACGCCTTCGACGCCCCTCTCCGCAAACCCCGTTTCGGCGAGAATTCCCCGCAAGGCGGAGACCCGCGCGATCCGGGCGGCGGGGCGAAATACGTCATCCTGGAATGTACCGCAGGGGGTGACAGAAGGAAACCATCTCCGTTGATGCAACGCGAATCACCCGCCGGGAGCCGGTCTCGACCGCAGGACGGCGTCGCACAATGGAGGAGCTGTTCCGGCCGGACTGCTCAATCGGCAATCTCGAAGGAGGTCAGGTCGCAGTCCGGCGGGTCAGGCGATTCCGCGGCGCATTCAATGTTGCCCCGCATTGCCTCGGTCACCGCGTCCAGGAATTCCTGGACAGGCTGGGGCCCGCCCGCCACGACGATTTCCACCGTTCCGGCCGGGAGGTTCCGCACAAAACCAACAACCCGGTGGCGCCGCGCGATACGCCGTGCGGTCATGCGGAACCCGACTCCCTGAACCCGCCCGTGATAGATCACACGCCGCGAGACTCTGGCGGTGTTCATGGGGCGAACGGGTTTAGTGCTCGCACACGGCGATCGGGATTTCGACTTCGCCCGGGCCGGAGAGGGCGTGGGCGGATTCGGATCGGTGGCACAATTCTTCGCGGACGATGTTCATGTCGCGGGGGGCGTCGATGCCCAGTCGCACCGTGTTCGGGCCGATCCGGACGATCGTTACCGCCACGTTGTCCCCGATCAAGATCCGCTCCCCTGGTTTCCTTGACAGCACGAGCATGCCTGACCCCTCCCGGTACGCCATGTCGTGTTGCACGTCACGACACTGACTTGGTGCTCCGACACTCCTTCCGCAGCATGCGCCACTGACGAGGGTGAATGGCGCGACGTGAGGTCCACGGGCACGAACCGGGTCGGCAGTGCGACCGATCCACTGTCGTCACCCTGAGAACGACGTCAGAAAGATAACAGCCCCACCGCGTCGACACAAGCTCAACGCCATGACTGTACACCCGCCAACGAACATGCATCCCCAGCCGCGTGCCTAAAAACAGGGCAGCCCAAAAAATGGGCAGTTCTCGGTGTCGACCAGGGGACGAGTTGTCATCGGGCGGGTGGGGTGCAGTACAAACCACATGCTGTCAACGATTTGCACGACGCATCGACGTGCCGTTGGCTACCGCGGGACCTCAAACCCAAGGCTCTGATAACGGTTCAGTTCGCCCGGATCTGTCAGTTTCATGGCGGCAATCGACTCGAACGGCATCATGACCTTGCGGCCGCCGTAACTGTCCGGGCGGTCGCGTTCGATCAACAGCAGGCCCGTCGAGACCCGGAAATCGATAAATGGCATCGTCTCCTGAAACACCGTGACGATGATCCCCTGTCGCGGCAGCGTTGTGGGCCACTGTTCAAACAAGGCCCGCCATTCCGTCCCGGCAGCCATCTCGCGTCTCCCTGAGCTACGAACAGCAGTGGGTCAGCCGGTCGAATGGGCTGCCGGAGGGAATATCGGACCGACGGCGGGGCGGACTGAATGCGGAAGCCGGCCGCGATCGGATGGATGCGCAGGAACTGTGGGAACGGACGATTGAAACGTCCGCGGGACGGCGATTCACGAGACTTTGAGTCAAACGCCGCGACAAAACCTGGCGCGAAAAAAACGCCTGCAGCGATTGGCTGGTGCAGGCGAGGTGACCCCAAGGGGATTTGAACCCCTGTACCTGGACTGAAAATCCAGTGTCCTGAGCCGGGCTAGACGATGGGGCCCGGGTGCGTAAGTTACTGGCGACGGGGATGATGTCAAGCCGAAGCCGGCCACGGCATGACTCGGAGCCGCCGTGAATCCGTCCAGTGCGGTGGCAGAGAGAGCGCGAACGCCGGGGTCACTTGTCCGCAAACGGAACCTCGGATTCCGCCTGTTTCGGAACGTCCTGGACCCGGTGGATCGCGTCGTACACCTCGCTGCGGTGCACGGGAACTTCGCGCGGCGCTTCGATGCCGAGCCGGACCTTGTCACCGCGAATTTCCACGACGGTGATCACGATCCGATCGTCGATCACAATGCTTTCATTTTTCTTGCGTGAAAGAACCAGCATCGCTGCGCTCCGTGTCGGCCGTCCACTGCCTTTGCGGAACAGGTGAAAAGGAGGTGGAAGATTAACTGCGCGAAATTGTCGTCCGCGCGGACGGCCGGACCGAATCCTCGGTACGATCGATTCTAGGCGCGGTATTGCGAACGGTCAACAACTTGCCTTGCGCCATCAGGACTTGCGCCGACACTGCGGTCGGGGTTGAGGTCAATCGTGAACATATCCTGATTTGTTAAAAAGAGTTGCGTCGATCGTGTTCGTCGACTGTGCATAAGTGCAGTTGTCGCGCAGCCGGCGAGACATTTACGGACAAGAGTACGTTCCAACCTCAATGGTCATGCCCGATTCGCGTATTCCGTCCGCGGATCTCCCGGTTCGGAGCGGATGCCGGGATGGCAGTCCCGCTTGTTGACTTCATTTCTGCCCAGACTTATTCTGGCCTGCGAACTCCCCACTCAGAATCTGCCGGGCGGAGCCAAAGGCTGCGTCCGACGATTGCATTTCATTGTCTCCCCCGTTCCGAATCAGGGATTCAATCCTCACATGAAGCGCGCGACTTCCCGCACGACCGCTTTCGGTACCCTGGTGATCACCGCGGCCGCTCTCGGTGGGCTGTTCGCCGGGTGTCGAAGTGACGTTCCCGGCGGAAGCGGAAATGGACCGGGCACGGCCGGCGACGGCAGCGGCGCAGCCGCGGATGGATCTCCACAGGGGAGCAGTACTCTTTCTGCGGCCGGGCAGTCCGGGGACGTATCGGTCGCCTTTGTGACCAACCAGATTGCCGACTTCTGGAAGATCGCCGAGGCCGGCTGCAAGGACGCCCAGAAGGACTTCGGCATCACGGTCGAAGTCCGCATGCCGCCGCAGGCGACGGCCGTCGAGCAGAAGCGGATCGTCGAGGACCTGCTGACCTCGGGCATTGACGCGATCGCCATCAGCCCGCTCGACGCCGACAACCAGATCGAGTGGCTGAACGGGATCGCAGCGAAGATCCCGCTGATCACGCAGGAACGTATGAACGACTTTCTGCGCAACGTCGGACTCGACGACATGGCGGTCGACGCGTTCCAGCCCGACATGGGGGAGCGCCTGGTGGCCGCGGCAAAGGCGGCGCTGAGCGGACCAGACAA
>CAZWGW010000089.1:0-3856 GCA_964633565.1 uncultured Planctomycetaceae bacterium | reverse complement strand
GATCGAGTGGCTGAACGGGATCGCAGCGAAGATCCCGCTGATCACGCAGGATTCCGACGCACCGCAATCCAACCGGCTCGCGTACATCGGGATGGACAATTACGCGGCCGGCCGGATGTGCGGGCAACTGGTGAAGCAGGCGCTCCCCGACGGCGGTAACGTGATGCTGCACATCGGTCGAGTCGAGCAGGACAACTCCAAGTACCGACGCCAGGGGGTGATTGACGAATTGCTGGGGCGCGACCGGGACGCCGCATATTACCAGTCGCAGTCGGATGCCTGGGATCCGATGGAGGGTGCGATCGAAGGAGGGGGATACACGATCCTGGGAACAATCCTCGATGGGGGCGACCGAGCCGTCGCACAGACAAAGGCCGAAGATGTCATCAACACTTATCCCGAACTCAACGCGATGGTCGGACTGTTTGAATACAACCCGCTGGCCTGCTACAGGGCCCTTGCCAAGGCGGAAAAACTGGGCCAGATCAAGCTGATCGGCTTCGACGAAAACGACGTCACGCTGCAGGCCATCAAGGATGGTGAATGCACGGGGACGGTCGTCCAGGACCCGTACATGTACGGCTATGAATCCGTGCGGGTACTTAAGGAAATCCTCTCCGGCGACCAGTCGTCGATCACGGAATCGAAATTCATCGACATTCCCCCGCGGATGATCACCAGGGACAAAGTGGACGAGTATTGGGCGGACCTGAAGGCGAAGAAGGGCGGGTGACGCGCTGTCATGTCCGATTCGCCGCTGCTTGAAGTCCGGGGAATCAGCAAGCGGTTTCCGGGGGTCCGGGCGCTGCACCAGGTCCAACTGACGCTCGGCGCCGGGGAGGTGCTGGCGCTGGTCGGCGAGAACGGCGCCGGCAAAAGCACGCTGATGAAGATCCTCGCGGGTGTCCAGCGGCCGGACTCAGGCGACGTGCTCCTCCGCGGCCGGCCGGTGGAAATCCGATCGGTCCACGACGCGATCGGGCATGGCATTTCCCTGATCCACCAGGAACTGAACCTGGCGAACAATCTCACCGTGGGGGCAAATATCTTCCTCGGCCGCGAGCCGCGGCGGCTGGGGCTCATCGACAACCGGCGGCTCAACGCCGCGGCGGCCCAGGTGCTGCAGCGGATCGGGCTCGACGTCGATCCCCGGCGGCCGCTCAGGGAACTGACGATCGGGCGGCAGCAGCTCGTCGAAATCGCCAAGGCGCTGTCGGTCGACTCCCGCATCCTGATTATGGACGAACCGACGTCGAGCCTTTCGTCGCACGAGACCGAGCGGTTGTTTGCCGTGGTCAAGGAACTGCGCCGCAAGGGAGTCAGCGTCATTTACATTTCGCACCGGCTGGGAGAAGTGGACGAGCTCGCCGACCGCGTCGCCGTGCTCCGCGACGGCGAGAACGCCGGCGAGCTGACGCGCGACGAGATCACCCGCGACCGGATGGTCAAGCTCATGGTGGGCCGCAACATTTCGCAGTTCTACGCCCGCCGGCAGCACGCGGTGGGAGAAGCGGCACTGGAAGTCCATGACCTCGTGACCCCCGCCTGGCCGCGGCACGCGCTCAGTTTCACTGTTCGCCGCGGCGAACTCGTGGGCGTCGCCGGACTGGTCGGCGCAGGGCGCACCGAGATGCTGCGCACCCTGTTCGGGATTGACCAGGCCCTGCGCGGCAGCGTCCGCGTCGGGGGCAAGCCGGTCCCCCTCCGCAGCCCGCGAGATGCCATCCAGGCCGGCATGGCGCTCGTCCCCGAAGACCGTAAAGCGCACGGGCTGGTGCTCGAGATGAGCGTGCGCGCCAACATCGGCCTGGCGGGGCTGAAACGCAACCGGCGTCCGCTCGGGTTTGTGAACGACCGCATTCAGGCCAACGACACGGCGCAGATGATCGCGTCGCTGGGGATCAAGACGCCTGGCCCCGAACAGATCGTGCAATTCCTGTCGGGGGGAAATCAGCAGAAAGTTGTGCTCGGGAAATGGCTCACGCTCCAGCCGCGGATCCTCCTCCTCGACGAACCGACTCGCGGCATCGACGTCGGCGCGAAACAGGAGATCTACAAGCTGATGGAGCAACTGGCGGAGCAGGGAGTGGCGGTGCTGTTCGTCTCCAGCGAAATGGAGGAGGTCCTCGGCATGAGCGATCGTGTGCTGGTGATGCACGAGGGACGGATGGCGGGCGAGCTGTCGCGCGAGCAACTCAGCGAGGAGGCCGTGATGCGCCTGGCGACGGGCGACACCCAGGCGGCCTGAGGGCCGTGACGCCCGGCGTCGCTTGCCGTAAAGTAGTCGGGGCACTCCGTGACCCGGACACAAACTGATTGGTGATGACGAAGCAACTGGCTCCGTCACGGAGTGATCGGACGACTTTCGCGGCTGAGGTTCCACGATGAACGTCAAGGTGCTGGGGATCTTCGGACTGCTCCTCGTGCTGTGCGGCTTCATGGCCGTGATGACGGCCGAGCCGTGGTACCGCGTTACGGGCAGCACGTTCCTGCAGCCGAACAACGTCGAGAACCTGCTCCGCCGGACCGCGATGTACGGCGTCCTTGGGATCGGCGTGGCGTTCGTCATCATCAGCAGCGGCATCGACCTGTCGATCGGATCGATCGTGTGCCTGTCCGGCTGTCTGCTGGCGGTCTTTCTGCAGGTCGAGTACCGGCCGTTCGACTATCAGCCGATCCTGGAAGTGCGGGGCAAGGCACGGGAAATTGTGGTTGCCGGCGATGCGTCGGCGTTCCCTGTGGGGGACCGCATCCGCTATTTCGGCGGCCGCCGCGCACGCAATGCGCTGCTGACGATTGAAGCCGTGGAACGTGCCGCCGGGCAATCGGTGATTCGCGTCGATCAGCCCCTCACGAATAACGACACCTACGGAGAGATCGCAAAGGTCTATCCGGTGGAGTCGTTCGACCGTGGGGACCCCGGCAACAGTCCGACCGTGGTCCTCGGCGGCGACCATGGGCAATTGCACGCGCGTGATCAGGTGATCCTGGTTTCACCCGGTTCCGGACTCAAGCAGTTGCCGATCAGGTCAGCGGAATCGGCGGCGGGACGGACCACGCTGACGCTGGCCAACGACCTCGGCACGGATTTCACGGCCGAGTGGCTGGCAATCCCCCTGGAGCGCCGGCAGCGGATGTCGATCCCCGCGGCGCTCCTGGGCGTGCTGGGCATTGCGTTCGGACTGGGGCTGGTACACGGACTGCTGGTGACGCGCATGAGACTGCCGCCGTTTGTGGTGACGCTGTGCGGCCTGCTCATCTACCGCGGCATCTCGCGGTGGCTCGTCAACGACCAGCCGGTCGGGTTCGGCAAGGAGTTCGAGGGCACGCTCAGCCCGCTGGGGTCGGGCAAGCTGGTCATTCGGGAATGGGTGACCGACGGACGCACGGAGACGTTCGGCATCCCGTACCCGTTCTTTATTGCGCTGGCGGCCGCGGTCGTCGCGGCGGTCTTTCTCAATCGGACGATCTGGGGCCGCTACCTGCTCGCGCTGGGCCGCAATGAGGACGCGGCCCGCTACAGTGGCATCAACACCGGCCGGATCACGCTGGTCGCCTACGTGATTTGTACTGTGCTGGCGGCGGTCGGGGGGATGCTCTTCGCGCTCGATTCGAACTCGATCTCCCCCTCGAGTTTCGGGAACTTCTTTGAGCTGTACGCGATCGCGGCCGCCGTTCTGGGGGGCTGCTCCCTCCGCGGCGGGGAAGGGTCGATCCTCGGCGTGATCGTCGGAACGGCCGTGATGCTGGTGCTCTACAATCTCGTGGTGCTGATGAAGAGCTCCGACACGCGGGAGTTCGCGTTCTTCGGCGCGGTGTTTCTGGTCGGCGTGCTGGCGGCCGACCTGGTGCGGCG
>CAZWGW010000088.1:9313-14698 GCA_964633565.1 uncultured Planctomycetaceae bacterium | reverse complement strand
ACGTTGGTGCCCCACCTCAAGGAGATGGTCACGGGGGGGCTGGTGACAATCGAAGACGTGGGCGTTGTGATCTACAGTCCGGCTGATCAAGCGAAGTAAACGGCAACGCAACGACATGACCGAACAGAGCCCACCGCGCAGGCGGAAACGTCGCCGACCGGTCGAAACGCCGGCCCCGAACGAGAAGCTCCAGAACTGGGGCTTCGGTCTCATTGCCGTGGGGCTTGTCGGCCTGCTGCTGCCGTCATTCGGCCTGCAATTGCGGCGGCTGCAGGCGCTGGGGGAGGCGCAATGGATCGTCCTGGCGGTGACGGTGGTTGTCGGCAGTGGGGCGGTGCTGTGGGCTAATCGCAGCCGGCCGGCGTTTGGCGGTTCCGTCGCGGGGGGCGCGTTCGTGGCGATGCTGCTGTTCGCCTACGTCAGCTTCTGGCGGCACGCGGGGGAAGCAGCGCCGATCCAGCCAGTGGCGGACGGAGGAGACGGGGTGGCGGCCAGCGGCGTCGTGCCGACTCTGACCGTACGTTTTGAGGGGGAGATTCCCGCGGCGGACTTTCCGCTGCTGGCTGAGTTCATGAAGGACTGCATACCCGCGGCAACAATGGTGCGGTATACGCATGGGACTCAACCGACCGGCCCGAACGGTGAATTGATGGTCACGAAACCCGACTTCGCGATCGGCCCCGTGCCGAACATTGAAGAACTCCCGGGGCGGATTGCATTCGGGTCGGCGTCAATGATCGACGGCAGCACTCTGCGCGTGCAGGTGAAATTGCCGCTCCCTCCGCGAGCGGAATCGATTCGCCGCCGTGTGGATTTCGCGCTCGCCGGAATCCGCTCCGACGACGTCGCCCGACAACGGAACAGCATGTTGTTGCTGGAATCGCTGGAGCCGCTCGACCGCCGCGATGAAGTCGCGAAGGAATTGTCCGCGATCATGTGCCGGCCGAACTCGATGGTCTCCGCGGCCGGCGCCTTGAAGAAGTGGGGCACGCCGCAACACGCACCCAAGCTCACGGCGTGCATGGGCGAGGCTGGCGTCAATCGCGGTGAACTGCTCGATGTGCTGGCGGCGATTTCTCCCGAGGATGCAATCCGCGCGGCGATCCAGCTGATCCCGAGCGAGCCGAGCCAGGCGGAAAGAACGCTGTCGCAGATCGGCGCGGCGGCGGAGTCACCGGTCATCGAGCTGTTGTCTCACTCCGAGACGCAGGTGCGGCTGACGGCCTGCAAGGTGCTGCTGCTGACCGGCACGGAGGCCAGCCTGACTCCGCTGGAGCCGCTGCAGAAAGACGCCGATCCGGAAGTGGCCAGCTATGCTCGCCGGGCGATTGACGTGATCCGCGAGCGCATGAAACGCTGACGCCCGCCTCCCCGTCACAGTTCAAACCCGCTGTACTTCGGCGGCCTGGCGAACACGTTTGTGCCGTTGTCGTTCAGATCATCGGTCCCCGCACCGCCGGCGGCAGCGACCGCGGCGTTGAAGATATTGTTCCCGAACGTGTCGAGGAGGTTGACGATGTCGTCGCCGGTGCCGGCCGCCAGGCTCACGGCGCCGTTGAAGATCGAGCCGGTCAGAAAGATTCCGTCTTCACCAGCGCCCGTGTTGACGGTTGTTTTTCCGCCGACCAGCGCGCCGAGCCACAGCCGCACGTCGTCGTCACCAGCGCCTGTTGTGACAATGACTGCGCGGCCGATGCGCGCTTCCTGAATGAAGACACCGTCGTCGTCGACTCCCAGTGCCGCATTGACGGTCAGGCTGCCTCCGATGACCGAGTAGCGGAAGGGGCCGCCAAAAACCTGGTCGGGGTGTCCCTGCACGATGAATTGGTCACCCACGACCCCCTCTCCCAGGTTCGCCTTCAGATCGCCGAGAATCTGGATGCCCTGCACCCGCACGATGTCGTCACCTGCGCCGGACTGGATGACAATGTTTTTGATCCCCAGGAATACCTCAGGGCCGAAAGTGTTGTTGATCTCCGTCATGCTCGGGAGCGGGCCATCAGAGACGACGACGCCTCCCTGGATCAGATTGCCGTCTACGTCCAATGCTCCTGTCAGGTCGAAATCGTTCGCCGACGCGTCGCCGATGAGGTAAAGCGTCGCCCCCTTTTGATAGGCCGTGACGCTTCCGGCCAGGAGCATTCGGTCTTCGAGGCGTTCAAACGTGAGGTCGTCGGACATCGCGATTGGTCTTTCGGATGGCGTGGTGTCAACGCGTGGAAACACGGGTACACATGGCCGCTTGCGGTGTCGACGGCCGGATGCGCGCAGCACCCCCCGCGGCGCTTCGATCGGTGCTGTCTGCATTCCGCGTGCCGTGCAGCGGGACATGATGATGCCGGCGATCCCGCGCCCGGGCCGCTGCGTCGCATCCATGCTGTTTGATATGATTCGCTCACGGACGTTGGACTCCTGTCAAACGCACTGGGTGTTTCGACTGACCTGCCAATCAAGGAGCACGTGATTGCGTTCAAGACATTCCTTCGCCATGGCTGGCCTGCTGACGGTCGCCGTCGGCGCAGTTCAGGTCACATTTTCACAGGCCCCACAGGGGACCGAACCGCTGACCTTGCAGGGGCACCTCTCCGCCGTCAACGCGGCGGTCTTTACGCCCGACGGTCAGCGCGTGCTCACCGCGAGTGCCGACCACACGGCCAAACTCTGGGATGCGGCCAACGGCCAGGTGCTGCGCACATTCGATGCGCACCAGGGACCGCTGTACTGCCTCGCCGTGAGTGTCGACGGCCGGTTGCTGGTGACGGGAGCGCAGGACAACACGCTCCGTTTGTGGGACGTGCCACAGCCCCGGCCGGTGCAGTGGACCGCGGCACATGCTGGCCCGGCCGTGCAACTGGCGCTGAGCACCGACGGCCTGACGCTCATTTCGGCCGGTGCGGACAAAAAACTGCGCATCGCGTCGACGATGTCCGGAGGGACGGACGAAGTGCGCGAGGGTCACGCGGCCGAACTCGCCGGCGCAGCGATACGCCCGGATGGCGCCCTGTTCGCCACGGCCGATCGGGGCGGCGTCGTGCTGTTGTGGAGCCCTTTTCTGGCAGAGCCGCAGGCGCAGATCGGGGCGCATACCGGCGGCGTGGCGGAAGTCGCCTTTCTGCCGAACAATCAGCAACTGATCACCGCGGGTAACGACGGTGTCCTGAAACTGTGGCAACTGCAGGTGAATGCGCCGCGTGTCCTGACGGGGCATGCCGACGTCATTCGCGCTCTGGCGCTGGTCAACAACCAGTCGATCGCCGTGACGGCCGGCGCGGACAAATCGATTCGGGTGTTCAATACGGGAAACGGTGAACAGGTCCGGGAGATCGCCGGCCAGGAGGCATCCATCGGTGCGCTGGCCGTCAGCAACAACGCAGCACTGATTGCCAGTGGCGACGACGCCGGGCGGATCCGGTTCTGGAACTTCGGTGACGGCGCAGATCAACTTGGTGTCGCCGGTCACACGGGGCCGGTCCGCTCGGTGACGTTTCATCCTGACAACCAGCGCGTCATTTCGGGTGGCGCGGACGGCACGCTGCGAGTCTGGCAGGTCCCCGTTGCGCCACAGTCGCTGGGGGGACATTCGCAACCGCTCCGCTCCGCGGCCGCCAGTCCCAATGGGCAGTTATTCGCCACGGCGTCGGACGACCAGACCGTGCTCCTGTGGAATGCGAACGGACAGAACGTGCGCACGCTGCAGGGCTTCGGCCAGTCGGTCCGGTCGGTCGGGTTCCGTGGTGACGGCGCCGAAATTGCGACCGGCGATGCCGCCGGTATTCTGCGGTTGTGGAATCCCAACGACGGCGCTCTGCAGGCGACGCTCGGTGCGCACACGGCGCCCGTTTTGCACCTGGCGTATGTCCCTGCCAACAACGCGCTGTACACGTCGGGTGAGGACAATCTCGTGAAGCGCTGGCAGCTTCCCGTGCAGCCGCCGCGCGTCATGAACGGCCATGGCCAGCCGGTACAGACGGTGGCGGTCAGCCGCGACGGCCGCCTGGCCGTAACCGGGAGCAACGACCAGACGGTCCGCGTGTGGGATACGACGAATGGTGGACAGGTTCGGACGCTGGATGGCCAGGCGGGACCGGTGAAGTCGGTTGCCATCAGTGCCGATGACACGTTTGTCGCTGCCGCAGGGGACGCAGGCAGCGTGCGATTGTGGAAACTGGCCGACGGCGCGGCGCAGCCGGCACTCCTCGGACATGCCGGAGTGATTTCGGACGTGGCCTTCAGCCCGGACGGTTCGCGGATCACCACCGCTGATGCTGACGGCGCGATTCGCATCTGGCGGCGCGAGACCGTCGCGAAGGACCTCCCGGGCGACAAACTGGTTACACAGGTCGTTGCCGTCAGTCGTGACGGCAAACGGATCGCCGTTGGTGGAATGGCGGGCGATCGACCTGCCGTTTTTCTGCGAGATCTGACGAATGGACAGGTGCTGGCCACATTGCTGGGACACGAAGGGCCCATCACGGCCGTCGGATTCAACGCGACGGGGACGCGGCTGATCAGCGGCAGTGCGGACAAGACGGCCCGCGTCTGGAACCTGGAGGACGCGGCGTTTCCGGAGATCGCGAAGTTCGCCGACCATCCCGGAGCGGTCATCGCCGTTGCGCTGACGGACGACGGTGCGACGGCCTATTCCTCCGGAAGCGAAAACGACATCAGGCAATGGGCTGTTGCCGACCAGACGCTGGTCCGCACGATTTCGGGTCACGGCAACCAGGTCGTCGTTCTGCACGTCGCCGGGCAGACGCTGCTATCAGGGTCGACAGACGCGACGGTGCGGATGTGGAACGTCTCCGACGGAGCCGCCGTGCGGTCGGTCAACCACGGAGCCGCGGTCACCAGTCTGGCAGTGACCGCGGACGGAACGCGACTTGTCTCCGGCGGCGCCGACAAAACGGCAAAGCTCTGGAACGCGGCCGACGGTCAACTCGTCGCGACGCTGTCGGGGGCGGCGAACAACGTCACGGCTGTTGCAAGTTCAGCCGACGGCAAACGTATCGCGTGTGCGGCGAGCGATGGCATCCACCTATGGGACGGCGCTGGTCGCGCGCTCGAACGGATCGAATGCCCGGAGCCGGTCCGGCGGGGACTGGGATTCGCGGCGGATGGAAACTCTCTCGTGTTGTGCACCGGCGATGGTACGGTGCGCGAGTATCCCCCTCTGGTGCAGGCGGTGCTCGTCGGACACGAGGGGCCGCCGACGTGTCTGGCGTTCACACCGGACGGCAAGCAGCTCATCAGCGGAGGAAATGACAGGACGGTCCGGCTGTGGAACCTCGAAACCGGTCAGATCGCGCGAACTTTCGTCGGCCCGACACAGGTCGTGACTGATCTGGCGGTGAACATGGACGGCAGCCGCGCGGCCGCGGCGAGCGC
>CAZWGW010000088.1:0-9296 GCA_964633565.1 uncultured Planctomycetaceae bacterium | reverse complement strand
AGGGAAGGTCTTTGTCTGGAACCTTGCCGATGGTGCGGCACAGGTCCAGCCCGCCGCGACATTCACACTCCCACAGGCAATACGGGGCGTCAGTTTCACCGCCGACGGCAAACGCCTGGCGGCCTGTGGCGACGATCAGATGGCGCGTGTGTGGGACCTGGCGACGGGAGCCGAGTGGGAACGCTTCGCCGGCCACACAGCGGCCGCGTTGGCCGTGGCCTTTGCCGGAGACAACCGGACGGTTGTCTCGGGAGGCGCGGACAACACGGCGCGGGCGTGGTCGATGTCAGTCACCGACCTGAAGGTACTCGACGCATCGGCAACCGCAATCGCCGCGCTGCCCGCCGACGGTGAACTGGCTTATGTCGACGGCAAAACTCCACAGGTACACGTCTGGAACAGCCAGACCGCGCAAACACGTGACATCGGCGGCGCCAGTGGGGCGCTGCGGAGGCTCGTCATCTCTTCCGACGGAACACGACTCGCTGCGGCCGACGTCGAGGGGCGGGTTGTACTCTGGAATGCGATGGATGGCGCGCTCGTGCAGCAATCAGAAACCGGCACGCCGGTCGTCGCACTCCGCTTCAGTGGCGACGGCCAACAGCTTGTCACAGCCGATGAACAGAAGCGAATTCGGATTTACGATTCATCGTCGCTGCGGCTGCTGGAGGAGCTGGCGTCCCCCTCCGCATTGACCGATTTCGCGGTGTCTCCCGATACGCGGACGGTCATCGCCGCCGGGACGGAGCCGGCGCCCCTATTGATCCGGCGGTCGCTGCAGATGCTGATCGATGCGCATCAGGGGCCGGTCGCCGGCGTCGCGGTCACGTCCAATGGGCAGTTTCTCGTCAGCGGTGGAGAGGACAAGGGGGTCCATCTCTGGAACCTCGCGGATGGACAGAAGGTCCGATCGTTGGCCGGAGTCGCGCAGCCGGTCACGTCCGTCGCCATCTCGCAGGACAATAATCGCGTTGCGGCCGGCGGCGCGGACGGCATCGTCCATCTCTGGAATCTCGGCGACGGGATGGAACTATTCGCGGTTAACCACGGCGCGGCCGTGCGCGACGTCAGTTTCAGCCCCGACGGAACGAAGCTCGTGACCAGTGGGGACGATCACATCGTCCGCGTCTGGGACACGCGGACGAAACTGGAACTGCAGTTTTTCGCCGGACATGCGGCGCCCGTCGCCGTGGCGCGGTTCCAGAACGACAACAGAACACTGGTCTCCGTCAGCGAAGACAAGACGGGACGCGTCTGGTCACTGGCAACGCTGTGGGCAACGACCGCCCATGACTCGGCCGTACGGGACATGGCCGTGGTGGGGGGCGGCAGCCAGGTGTTGAGCTGCGGCGCGGACGGGCGTGTCGAGTTGCGGAACACCGGCGACGGTCAGCGGTCGCGCGAGTATCCATCCACTGCGGGAGCGACCGCCTTCGCGTATCGCAGCGACAGCACGCGCATGGCCACGGCAGGAAACGACGGCAAGGTCCATATCTGGAATCCCGGCGACGGCTCCCCTCTGGCAGAACTCGACGGTCCGGCCAACGTCACGGCGATGACGTTCAGCCCGGATAATCAGAAGCTGGCGGTCTGCGGGGAGAACCGGTTGTTCATCTACGGCCTGCCGGCGCCGCAGCGGCCCGGCGTCGAGTGGACGTTGCATCAGGAACTGACAGCGGAGACGGAGTTCACCGACGTCGTATTCGCCCCGGACAACCGCCGGCTGTTCGCCACACATGTTTCCGGACACGTCAGTGAGTGGAATTACGCCGCCCAGGGACCGCTCCGGCAATTCAACCACGGCGGACCGGTGTATGGTGTGGCGATCAGCACTGACAACAAAACGATCGTGTCCTGCAGCGGCGATCAGACGGTCCGTGTCTGGGACGCCGACACCGGCCAGCAGCGGGCGCAGCTCAATGGTCATCAGGGAGCCGTCTATGGCTTGGCCCTCAGCCCCGACGCAGCACTGGCGCTGTCGGCTGGCGCGGACAATACGCTCCGCCTGTGGGACATCGCCGGAGGACGGACACTCAAGCAACTTCCGTCCGGCGGGGCGACCGTCTACTCGATCGCCATCAATCCGCAGGGGACCCAGTTCGCGACCGGTGGCGGCGACCGCAAGCTGCGGCTGTACGACCTGCTGACCGGCATCGAGCTGCGGACGATTGAGGGGCACAGCGATTTTGTCAACCGCGTGACGTTCACCCCGAACGGGGACCGGCTGCTGTCGTACGGCTACGCCGGCCACCTGATGGTCTGGAACCCGGGGGATGGGGCGAAGCTCTACGCCACGCAGATCGGGCGAGTCGGCAATTTCGCCGACTACTCTCGCGATGGGACGCGGGTGGTGCTGGCGAACGGGAACGGAGAGGCGCTGGTCGTGACGCTGCCGCCAGAGGGGCGGTGACCGCGAGATTACTGCGACGCCCGCAGATTCCCGCTGATCGTCACCTTGATCTTGCCGACCGACTTCGTGCCGGGGGGGAGGTTCATCCGAAGCAGCAGCGCGCCGTCCTCGGGCGGGTTGAACTCGCGGGAGGCGCCGATGGCGAACGGCGCGCCGGGCTTGTCCGGCTGGCGCTGCCCCTGTTTCGGCGGCGGCACGATCAGCCCCATCAGCGCACCGCTCGGCACGCCTGCCGCCATGTCGCGCATGACGTCCTCATGGCCCAACCCGTCCGGCCCGATCGATTCATTGATGATGAAGCGGTAGGTCCCTTCCGCGGTGAACCGGATCGGCGCGTCCTGTTTGACCGTGAGTCCGGTGATCGTCCACCCCTTGGCGACGTCGACCTCGACGGTGCGCACATTCTCATCGAAGACCGCCTCGTCCAGTTCCTTGAGGCGGGCCTTGACTGCGTCGGCATCGGGCTTGAGTTTGAGAATGTCCTGCAGCACCGCCTTCGCCTTTTCGGTCTGGCCCGCGTCCTCGTAGCCCTCCGCAAGTTCCAGCAGCCCGTTCAGGTAGTCCTGCTCCAATGACGCCGCCTTGTCGTCCAGCGACTTGACGTTGACCGGAGCATCGGGCTTCGGGCGGCGACCCTGTGCCGAGGCGGGCAGCGAAACGCTGGCGACGGCAATCGCCAGACAGGAGAGCATCAGAATCGCGCGGGGGCGAACGTCGGGAGCGCTCACGGGTCGTCTCCAGTGGAAAACGAACGACAAACTTCCTGAATTAGAGAATCTCGCGCGTGCAGAAACAACTGGAATCCCGGCAAATTGCCAGGGCATCGGTCAGCGGCGCGCCGCGCAACAAAACGGCCGGCCCGTCGAGATCGACCGGGCCGGCCGTTGCGTCATCGTCATCGCAACCAGGATTCAGTCGTCGTAGTTGATTTCCACCACGTCGCGCTTCGACTTGATGGAGACCTCGTATTCGCCGTAGTCATAGCTGACGCGGGTGCCGCACTTGCTGCAATGGATCTTCGGGCAGCCGCACTTCGGCACGCAGATCTCAACGTAGCGGCAGCAGCAGGGGTTGCACGGGTCCGCGACCGACACGATCAGCTTCTCGGCGCACGGGGCGATGTTGTCGCAGTCCTCAATTTCGACGCACGCATACAGCGTGATCGGTTCCGCAGCGGGCGCCGCGGCGCCTTCGGCCAGCGGTGCGTCCGGGACCGGGATCGTCGGCTGCTCGACTGCCGCCGAGGCGAAGCGGCAGGCGACGAGGCCCAGCACCATCGTGGTCAACGCACTCTTCAGTTTCATCGGGGTTGCTCCTCGTTTTCAAAAAGGCCGCGGAGGCGTCTCGACAACGAAGCCCTGACCGCGGCCGGACACTCGTTCGTCCGGTGGCAGCGACTGTTGTCGAAAGTCTACCCCCAGTTTTCCAAGCCCCGGCCGTTTCCGGGGAAGTCAGCCTGTTCTCTCCTTGAATCTGACACAACGTTGTCGGTTAGGGATACTGGGAAAACTTTGCGGCTGCAAGGGTCGCAACGGAGATTCCAGAAAATTGTCAATTCTGGAATTCGTCGATTGCACCGGTGGCATTCATGGTTGCTGATGGACCGATCAAGCCATGCCGAAATGAGGCGGGTCGGGCAGTCCGTGCCAAATACTCGGGCAGTGCACACGTTGCCGCACACTGGACTTCGCGCGTCGCGCCCGGCCGTCGTTTTTGACGAGGAATGACACATCCCCTGCGATCCCGGATCGGTGCGATTTTGAACCTGCAAGAATCGGACCGTCCCGACGTTGTCGCGAACGGATGTTGCGGTGTGCGGCAGGAGGCGCGATAATCGTTCAGACGAGGAGTATATGAGATGACGCATCCGTCCCGAGGCACTGGGGTGATTCCCGCGTCTGTAGCAGTATCGCTGATGGCGTTGGTCTTGTTGGGGTGCAGCGGCGACAAGACCGCCCCTGCGAAGAACGACTCAGGTGTTCCGGGAGACGCCACGACGGCAGGGGGCGCCTCGGCGACATCGGGGGGGAACAGGTCCGGTACGACGGTCGGACTGGTGCGTGATTCCCGCACCAGGTGGATCAACGATATTCCGTACGACGTCTGGTTCGACCGGCCGCAGGAAGTCTACCAGGACAATACCCCGCTCGTCGCCGCCACGACCGGCAACACTGCGGTCGTGACTCCAGAGTCCAGCCCGGTTGAACCCGAAACCACCAGCCTTGGACCGGGACCAGTCGCGGCAACCGCCGGGGGGGGTGACGACGGCGGGGCAGTCAACTGGGACGAGTTGGCTCCGGCGGACATGCTGGTCGCCGAGGTCAAGGAATTGCGCGTGCGACTGTCGGCCAACCTGCAGACCGTGGCGACGTTCAATCGGGCGACCGATAATCCGGCGACGGACCCGATTGCCAACGACTCGATGGTGTTGAGCGCATTGGCGGGCGTTGTCGAGCGGACAACACACGAGGTGTCCTGGAGGGACAAGGCGAAAAACGTGCGCGATCTGGCGTACCAGGTCTCGACGGTGAGTGGCAGCGGGCGGGAGGCGTTCCAGAAGGCCAAAGACCCGTATGACAAGATCGTGACGATTCTCGACGGGGGCCCTCCACCGGACAAGGAGGCGGCCGACAAAACCCCCTTTGCCGACTATGTCAGCCGCGGCGAGATGATGAAACGGATCAGCACGTCACTCGACTGGCTGAAGGCCGAAGTCAATACGGAGTCGCGCCTGAAGGAGTACCAGGAGCAGGTTGCCCGGACTGCGACCTTGCTGGGTGTGCTCGGCGCCGTTTGCGGCGACAGCGGGTACGAGTTCGCGGAGGAGCCCGAATATCAGGACTTCGTGCGGAGTTTCGTGGCCGCTAACGCCGAACTCGCCCAATCCGCCAGCGGTCAGAATTTTGCCGAGTTCGAGGCGGCGCGCGGCCGGCTGCAGAATACCTGCGCGGCCTGCCACACGAAGTACAAGGACACCGGTTCGTGAGCGGCCTGTGGCGTGATGTCAGGAATTGACGCCGCGCACGGCCTCGGCCCGATCCGGATAGGCCTGCCACAGGTGATCGAGGTTTGTCACCTGCAGGATTTCCTCACAGTAGCGGTCCAGCCCCGCAAGGCCGAAGCGCGCGTCCGGCCGCGTCCGAAGCCGGTTCCAGAGGCGGAACACGACCTCGATAAAGGAAGAGCTGAAAAACTTCGTCCCGGAGAGATCGAGCACGACGCGTGGCGGATCTGCCTCGGCCGCTTCCAGCAGCACTTCTGAAACCGCCGCGATCCGGTCCTCTCCGATCTTCTCGAATTCCGGGCCGAAGACTACGACGGTCACGCCGTCCTCCTTGAGGATCTGTGGTCGGACAGACGGACGGGTCATACGCTCGGAACCGGCAGGCAGGGGGAAACGCGGAGTTTTTTCAGAGTTTCATCCTACCCGCAGGCCGCATTGTGTCAATTCCGGTGCCTGACCCACCAGTCCGTGCGGCAGGAATCGCCGCCGGTGCGGGCGGCCGTCGAGAACAGGCAGGATGGCGCGACTTTGCGTGCGCAGCAAAAAAGCACCGCCCTGAGGCCGGAGCGACAGGGAGGTGCCCGATGTCAAACCTCTCGCGCATTGCGACGGTATGGAGTCGCTGCGAGACGAGCGGCGATCGGGTCCTGTCTGGCAGGCGCCCCGAGTTGATCGCGGCTCACGCTGTGGAATGGTCCTCCGACGGAATGGGGTGCGAGCGGTTTGTCGAAGCGAGGCCTGTCCCGCGTCGAGTCGTCCCACGCGGATTCTGGTTCCAGGGATGGGACAGAAGATTCATCGGCAAACGGCGGTGCCGGTTCTCAGTGATTTGTCACGATTCGCGAGTTCGCGGCTGGCCTTGAACCGAGCGGCGCGCCATCAGGGGAAGAACCGAGTGCCGAGAGTGTCCAGCGCCGATTGTTCGACCCGAGGAGGAGCGGAGCCCCAACGATCCTGCAAGTCTGGCTTGACACGGGAAATCCCACGGATGATGATCGAGCGCTGCGGTGCTTCGCGGGAGGCGCCGAAACCAACTGGACATGGCTGCGAATGAGTGGGAGACGCGGCCTTCACACCGGCGCGGCGCCAGGGCCGTGAGGGCTCGACAGCGCGGCGCAAGCAGGGCAGGATGACAAATGGCCGCTGGTCAACGACGGCTGGATATCGAAGAAGCGGGCGATGTGACCATTGCCCGCTTTGTGGACAAGAAGATCCTGGACGAAAATAACATCCAGGTGATCGGCAACCAGCTCTACGGTCTGGTGGAGGAAGACGGTCGGCGGAAGATCGTCCTCGACTTCACCAACGTGGAGTATTTGTCCAGCGCCGCGCTCGGCAAACTGATTACGTTGAACAACAAAGTCAAATCGGCCAAGGGGAAGCTGCGGCTGTGCGGCATTCGGCCGGATATTTACGAGGTGTTTGCAATCACCAAATTGAACACGGTATTTGACATTCGCGAAGACCGCGACCAGGCTCTGGCCGGTCTGTAACCGAACTGTGGATCTCCCGGACATCACGAATCGCTGTGCAGCGTCGCCAGGGATGAGGGCAAGGTCAGCATGACTGGAACGGTGGGACGCAGGACGCGGGGCGTGCAGTCATCTCTCTCCGTGGTTTAGACGGCGAGGCATGTCGACGAGTCAACACATCAACGAGACGATTGCCAGCGATCTGGAAGCCGCCGAACGGATCCAGAACCGGATTATCGGCCTGCTCGAAGCGCTCGAATTCTCCGCACGCGACCTGTTCGGGATGCGCCTGGCGCTGGAAGAAGCGATCGTTAACGCGATCAAGCACGGCAATCGAATGGACCCGTCGAAGTCGGTCCGGGTCTCGTGTGAGGCCGATGCATCGCACGCAGTCGTGATCATCGAAGACGAAGGGACCGGCTTTGCTCCCACGGACGTTCCCGACCCGACCGCCGAGGAAAACCTGGAAAAACCCGGCGGACGCGGGATCATGCTGATGAAGGCCTTCATGACCCGCGTAGAGTACAACAAGAAGGGGAATCGGGTGCTGCTGGAGAAGGTCCGGGACGGCAGTGTGGATTAACGTGCGCCGGCCGCTTGCTGACCTTAATCCTCCCCTCTCGCTGACCGCGCTGCGAATCGGGCTGGTTCCGGTTCTTACCGAAGCCGCGCCCCGGAATCACTGCCGTGACGACCCCCGAACTGCACAACAGCCGATTCCTGCGGGCCGCGCGATGTGAGCCGACCGATACGACGCCAATCTGGATCATGCGCCAGGCCGGTCGCTATCTCCCGGAATACATGGCGGTCCGTCGACAGGTGAGCTTTCTGGAGTTGTGCAAGCGTCCGGAACTGGCGGCGGACGTGACCGTGACGGCCCAACGCGTGCTGGGAGTCGATGCGGCAATCCTGTTTGCCGACCTGCTGCCGATCCTGGAGCCGATGGGATTTCAGCTCGAGTATCAGCAGGACGAGGGCCCCGCGATTCACAATCCGGTCCGCGAAGGGCGGGACCTGGAGCGGGTGCGGCCTCTGGAGGATTTCGGGGCGCTGGAATTCGTGTTCGAGACCGTGCGCCTGGTCCGGCGGGAGCTGGCAGCGGACATTCCGCTGCTCGGTTTTGCAGGAGCGCCGTTCACGCTGGCTTCCTATGCGATTGAGGGGGGCGGTTCACGAAACTACATCCACACAAAACGGCTGATGTACGCCGATGACGGCGCATGGCACGCGTTGCTGGAGCGGCTGGTCCACAGCGTCAGCGGGTATCTCCGGGCACAAATAGCGGCCGGCTGCCAGGCGGTCCAGATCTTCGACAGTTGGGCCGGATGCCTTTCGCCGGCCGACTACCGCGAATATGTGCTCCCCCATTCCCGATCGCTGATCGAGTCGCTGCCGGCGGACGTGCCGGTCATCCACTTTCTGACCGGGAACCCGGCACTGCTGTCAGCCCAGGCGGCCGCGGGCGGCCAGGTTGTCGGCCTCGACTGGCGCTGTGATCTCGCCGAGGCGTGGCGCCTGGCGGGTTACGGCCGGGCGGTCCAGGGAAATCTCGATCCGGTGTCGCTGTTTGCCGACCTCGCGACGCTGCGAAGAAGGGCGCTCGCCATACTTGAGGCCGCGGAACGCCGGCCCGGACATATCTTCAATCTGGGACATGGCGTGCTCCCGGGAACGCCGGTGGACAACGTGAAAGCGCTGGTTGAACTTGTGCACGAAGCCGGCAGCGTCTGACAACCGCAGACCCGGATGCCGTCAGGACCGTCACAGTCTCCCGCGGGAATCGGGCACGGGCGGGGGATCGACTTTGACGGAACTGCTTCACGGGGGATATAGTTAGGGAGTGTGCCCCGACCCATCCGCTGCCGGAGAGGGCGGGCAGCGTTGAATTTTCCGCGGGGGCGTATCGCCAGAGGTGCTGATGGCGACCAATACCGAAACGCAAACGCCCCCTGGTGCGGCGCCCGAAGCGGATCAGCCGAAGCGGCTCGGCAAGTACGTCATTCAGAAACGCCTGGGTGCCGGCGGCATGGGCACGGTGTTCCTGGCCCTCGATACCGAATTGCACCGGACTGTGGCGCTGAAGGTCCTGCCGAAGCAGCGAGCGGCCAACAGCACGCTCGTGAAGCGGTTCAAGTCCGAAGGGCAGGCGGCTGCGCGGCTCGAGCACGACAACATTGTGAAGGTGTTCGAGGCGGGCGAGATCGACGGGCACCTGTACCTGGCGCTGGAGTACGTCGACGGGATTGACGTGCAGGACCTCGTCCAGAAGCGGGGTGTCGTCCCGGTGCGGCGATCGATTGAGATCGTCCGGCAGGTGGCGAGCGCGCTGCAGCACGCGTGCGAGCGGAACATCGTGCATCGCGACATCAAGCCGTCGAACCTGATGATCCGCAAAGACAGCCTGGTCAAG
>CAZWGW010000087.1:5620-14705 GCA_964633565.1 uncultured Planctomycetaceae bacterium | reverse complement strand
TGCGCAAAAAAAATCGTCACAAAGAATCCTTGACATCGACCACTCTTTCAGGGACGGCCACGTGGACGTCCGCCCTCGCGTATCCCTCAGCGACACCACCAGCCGCTTCCCGACCGCCCGCGCATAGCGCGCCAGCGTCTCCACCGTCGGATTCGCGCGTTGCCCCGTCTCCAGCTTGGAGAGCGACGACCGGTCCATCCCCGTGAGTTCGGTCATGTCCGTCAGGCTGAGCCCGCGCTCCTCCCGCGCCGCCCTGAGTTGTTGCGACAGGTCGGCAAACTGTTCGAGGTTCGCGGCATGCTGAGTTGCAGCGACTCGTGCGACCTGCGTCCGGATCTTGCGGTGTTTGGCGACATCCCAACTCCAGAATACAAACACGAATTGCAGACCCTGACCGTGCGGGGTACGCTGTCTTTATGGGCGAAGCGATCCGGGAAGTCGATCCACGAGAACTGCGACTCCCGCCGAGCCGCTTGAGTGGAGCTGACCCGTGGAAGTTACATCAGGAGATACGCCAGTTCGGATCGTCGAAGGATGGGATGCCGCCGATTCTGGTGTATGAGGACCCGGATGGTCTCCTGGAGATTTTCGATGGTGTCACGCGGGCCACGCGGATTGCGAAGCGGACGCCCGGAGAAACAGTCCCGGTTGTCGTGATTGGACGTTATCGTCGCAGCCGCGCCAGTTCCCCCTGTGTGAAAGACCGATTATGAGCGAGACAGACACCAACACGCGGGCAGAAGTTTTCGCCGCCCTGCAGCAGTTGTGCGAGTCCATCCCCGAGATGCGGGCAGGACAGCTTGTCGCCGCCGTGGGAGAAGTCTGTGCCGACCTCCACGGCCGCGGCTTGTGGGATGCCTCCGATGAGGAACTCCTGGAAGCGGTGTGGCGGTTCCAGCAGAACTTTGAGTCGGCGACTGAGGGGTCCAACCAACAGGGGGCCTGACGAATCGCAGCGCTGGAACCCAACCGATTGGTGACGAGTAGCCGCGGATGGATATCCGCGGACCAAACCACGTTGGACGCACATTCTGACTTGTTCCGCGGATATCCATCCGCGGCTACTCGCGCGCAAGGGCCTCACGCATCCCTCAGCGACACCACCAGCCGCTTCCCCACCGCCCGCGCAGAGCGCGCCAGCGTCTCCGCCGTCGGGTTCGCGCGTTGCCCGGTCTCCAGTCTGGAGAGCGACGACCGGTCCATCCCCGTGAGTTCGGTCATGTCCGACAGGCTGAGCCCCCGTTCCTCCCGCGCTGCCTTGAGTTGTTTCGCCAGGTCGGCAACCTGTTCGAGGTCCGCCGCGCGCTGGTGATGCCGTGCAATGAGTTCCGGCAGTTCCTCCGCGACCTGCTGCCGGATCTTGCGGTACTTGGCCGCTTCTTCGCTCGTCAGCCGCCGATGACGGGTAATGCGTCGCATTGTCATGGGCGGCCTCGCCTGGGAACTTCGTTTGCCGTCACGGGGTAAACTGTGTCTTCGTCGATTTTGTCGTACACGACCATCAAGTGCCGCCCGCTGTTTGTGTCGCCAAACAGCACCGCGCGACCGACAGCGCCTCAGTCTCCCGTATGTCGCATCAGAATTGACAGGTTCATCGGTGGCCGTGAAGATGAGGCAGAGTTCTATTGTACGTCGGACGTCGAATGCCAGCAAAGCGGCCTGGCTGCGCAAGGGTCGCATGTAGCGCGCAACGTGCAGAATGTTCCGCCGTCGGTCCAGTATGACAGACAGCCGCGCCTCCACGTAGGACAACCGATCATGACCGAGGACTCTGGATCGACCGAGCCGGTGACTATGGCAGGTTCGATTGCTCCAAATTTTCACGAGGGCAGCCGTTCGGAATACCTGGCTCAGGCTCTGGAGCCGCACGAAGACGATTCGCTCATGGACGAGCTGCTGGCGTCGAACCCCCAGTTTCAGGCCCTCGTCGCGAAATCCAAAGCCGGCCCGCGCAAGCCCTATTCCCTGAAGCAGCCCGGCTGAATGATCACCTCAGCGGACGGATCAATGCGCTCCCTTTCCTCCCTCGCTCTCTCCCTCCTTCTCTTCCCCACCCCCGCCGCCGCCGCCGAACTCGCCATGGGCCTCCGCGTCGGCGAAGTCACACAAGACTCCGCCATCGTCTGGACCCGCGTCACGCGCGACAAACAGCGCGTCGTCACCGGCTACCGCGACCCGCGCAAGCAGGAACCCCGTGCAATCGAGTTCACGCCGCCGGCCGTCCCCGTCGCCCAGCGGCAGGATGAGTGCGTCGGCGACGAAGGCCAGGTGATGCTCGTCTACGGCCCCGCCGCCGGCAACGAACGCACGTCGACCGACTGGATCGCCGTCGACGCCGAACACGACTTCACCCACCACTTCCGACTCACCGGCCTCATGCCCGCGACGAAGTACGAACTGACTGTTCACGCGACGCACCCGAACGCCGATTCGGCCGCCGCGTCCGCGACCGGCTCATTCACCACCCCCGCGACCGCCAACGCCTGGCAGGACGTCTCCTTCGGCGTCATCACCGGCCAGTCGTGGTGGGACCTCGACCATTCCGAGGGCTACCACATCTACCCGGCGATGCAGAAGCTTGGTCTCAACTTCCTCGTCCCAACCGGCGACACCGTCTACTACGACAGCGAGTCCCCCCGCGCCCGCACCGTCGAACTCGCCCGCTATCACTGGCACCGCATGTACTCCCTCCCGCGGCACATCGAGTTTCACCGGCGCGTCCCCGGCTACTGGGAAGTCGACGACCACGACTCCTGGTGCGACGACTGCTGGCCGACGAAGCACACGCCGTGGATGCTCCCCCTCACGTTCGAGCAGGGCTACGCCACGTTCCGCGAGCAGGTGCCGATCGGCGATCAGCCGTACCGCACCGTCCGCTGGGGAAAGGGGCTGCAGGTCTGGATGGTCGAAGGGCGTCTTTTCCGTTCACCGAACAACGCCCCGGATGGCCCGGACAAAACGATCTGGGGCCGGGAGCAGCGCGACTGGCTGATGCGCACGATCCTGGAGAGCGACGCCGACTTCAAGCTGCTCATCAGCCCCACGCCGATCGTCGGCCCCGACCGCTCGAACAAGGCCGACAACCACTCCAACCAGGCGTTCGCGCACGAGGGAAACCTGTTCCGCAACTGGACGGCCGAGCACACGCTGACGAACTTGTTCGTCTGCTGCGGCGATCGGCACTGGCAGTACATGTCGATCGATCCCGCGACAAAGCTGCGCGAGTTCTCCTGCGGCCCCGCCAGCGACGTTCACGCCGGCGGCTCACCGGGCGAAGACCCGGCCATACAGCCCTTTCACCGCGTGCAGGGGGGCTTTCTCAGTGTGACGGTGGCGAAACCGGACGGAATGCCGACAATCACGTTCCATCACCACGACGTACACGGTGAGGTCGTGCACGAGTTCCAGGCGACCTCGTCCAGTAACCGTTGAAGGGCCGTTCGTAGTGCCCCGATTTATCGGGGCTTTGGCAACACGCGCCGGCGGATTGGCATCGGACCGCATGAATGCGGTCACTACGAGCGTCATGATCCGGTCGCCAAGTGCGGCTATCATGTCTGGCGGGACCAAGCATGGACCACGGACTGCTCGCGATTATCGGCGTCGCCGCCGTCCTCATGATCGCCGTCGCCTGGGGCACCGGCTGCCAGCCGGATATCCAGGCGCGGCGGCGGATCGCCCGCGCCGGTGTCGCCCACGCGCGCGGCGACGACGATGTGGCGCGGGCGCTCCTCGCCCAGGCCCACGAGTTCATCGTAAGAGTCCGCGACGATTCGCTGCAGAACGAACTGTACTACCGCGCCGAGGGCCTCCTCGGCGCGATCGCGCTCGACGACGACGACTTCAGTGCGGCGGAACGGCACCTGACCGCCGCCCACGCGCGCTGCGAAACGCTCCTCTCGCCGCGCGACCCCGAAACCATCGGCAGCGTCGCCAACCGGGCAATCGCCTGCTTCGAGCTGGGCCGCGACGACGAGGCGACCCAGTGGTTCGAGCGCATGCTCCGGTATGCGCCCAACGAATACGCGCCCGAAATGCGCATGGCAGTCGATCTGCTGCGACAGACCGGCGCGCGTTGCACGTCGCACCACATCCATCGGTGGTCCGTACCCCTCCTCGAACAGGCGCTGAAACTGAACAGCGGCCTTACTGAAAAAAACACAAATCCGCGCGGCCCGCAGATCATGCAGGAGCGCCGCCAGCAGATCCTGCGGGCGCTGACCCTGGCGCACCTGGTGACGGCCGATTGGGCCGCCGCGCGCCGCCGGATCGACGAACTGACGGCGGCCGGCGTGCCTGGCGATGACCCCGACGTCGAGGCGTGGAACGGTTACCTCGCATTGCTGGCGTGTGACTGGGACACGGCGACGGACTGCTTTCAACGCAGCCTGGAGTTCATCCGAACCAATGTCGGCGAATCGAGCCCGCACTACGCCGATGCACTCGTCCGCGTCGCCGACCTGCAGCGCTCTCGGGCCCGGTTCGATGACGCACGGAGAACGGCCGAACAAGCCCTCAAAGTGCGCGAGCAATGTCTGGGACCGGACGACTTTATCATCGCCGCGGACATGGTGCGGCTCGGCATGACCGGCAGACAACAGGGAGATCTGCCGTCGGCGGAATCCCACCTCGACCGCGGTTTTCGCCTGGCGAAAACATCTCCGCGGCGTGTCAATCCGACGCTGGCGACGTTGCACCTCATCCGCGGGTTCCTCGAACTCGACCGGGAGCGCTACGCAGAGGCCGAACAGGCGCTCGCGCAGGCTCGCCGGATTGCGACGCAGATCTACGGCCCAGGCCATCGCATGACACTCGACAGCACGATGGGCCTGGCTGTGGCGACGTGCGAACAGGGCCGCACGGACGAAGCCGTGATGCTCATCCAGGAGGCACAATCCATCAGTGAGCGCCACGCCCAGACGGCCGTCCTCGACACGGTCGACTTGCACCTTTCGACCGCACACGTCGCCCTGGCGCGCGGCGTCTTGTCGAAAGCCGATCAGTCGCTGCAGGCCGCGACTGCACTCGTCGAACGCTTCGTCGACCACAGCCACTACGCCCGCGCGGAGACGCTCCACCTCTTCGGCCGCCTGCGCCTGCGCCAGAACCGCCCGGCAGAGGCGGAACAGCACCTGCGCGAGGCGCTGGCGATTGAGGAACGGTTGCGGTTGCCGGAGCATCCCGCGCTCGCCCGCATCTGCACGGACCTCGCCGACTGCTTGAGAGTCCAGGGCCGAAGTGACGATGCGACAGTCTGCGATGAGCGCGCGGCGGCGATTCGGGCCAAGTGGCCGCCGGCGACTTCTCACCCGTGACTCGCCGTCACGCAGCCTCATCCTCAAATCACGAGTGCCATCACTCCTCCGCCAACTGCCGCGCGTTCAGCGACCCGCCCCCGGGCAGGATCCGCCCCGCCCGGATCGTCGTCGCCGCCGTCAGCAGCTCGCGCCCGATCCGGTCCTGCTTCAGGCTGTCCGTGAACCGGAATCGCCCCTCCCGCTTCTCCAGGATCGCAATATCGGCCGTCGTCCCCTCGCGCAGCGTACCAAGCTGATCGGCCTGCTTCAGGATCGCCGCCGGCCGCGTCGTCGACAGCTCGATCACCCGCGCGAGCGGCAGCCCCAGATGCAGGAACTTGCTCATCGTCGCCGGCATGTCGTACACCGGCCCGTGGATGTTGAGCGTGTGCAGGTCGGTGCTGATCGTCGTCGGCTCGAAGCCCTGCTCCAGCGCGGCCTCGGCCGTCTTCCAGTCGAAGCTGCCGACTCCGTGCCCCACGTCAAAGATCACTCCCCTTGCGGCCGCGGCGCGCACGTCGTCGTACATCCGGTCCCGTTCATCGAGAATTCGCGTGCTCCCTGACCGGAAGCAGTGCGTGATGCAGTCCCCCGGCTGCAAGTGCTCCAGCATCTCCGGGATCGTCATCGGGCTGTCGCCGATGTGGACCATCAGCCACGTCTCCGACTCGCGCGCGGCCCGCACCGCGTCGCGAAAGCTGGCCCACCCCTGCTCCCCCTCGCCGACGATGTTCTTGCTGCAGCGGATCTTCACTCCGATCGCCACGCCGGGATTTTCGCGGATCGTCCGCAGCACGCCCGGCACGTCGGCATACCGCCGGTCGCGCAGTTCCCCCATCTGGAACGCCATCAGCCCCATGCACGACAGGTTCACCAGCCCCAGCACCTGCGGCACGGCTCGATCGATGTATTGCCGGCGGAAGATGTCGAACTGATACGAGCCGCACGTGCCGACGTCGAGCATCGTCGTCACGCCGCCGGCCGTACACAGCGGGTCCGGGTCCAGCCCCCACGGCGAATGCGGATACACGTGGACGTGCAGGTCGATCAACCCGGGGACCACGATCAGGCCCCGCGCGTCGATCGTGTACTTCGCGTCGAGGTCCGCAATCCGTTCAGCGACGCGCAGGATGCGGCCGTCGTCGACCGCTACGTCCCGCACGCCGCGCAACTTCTGCGACGGATCGATCACCTCACCGCCGCGAATCAGAATGTCACACTTCATGATGCTCTTAATCCTGCAGCGCAGACTCGTTTGTAGTGACCCGCTTCAGCGGGTCGTGGTGTAAGGGGCAAAACTCCGCGAAAGACCGCCTGAAGGCGGTCACTACGAACCGACGTTGCGCTGTAGGCTTAAGCTACTCCCGTTCGAGCTGCGTCACGACAAACTCGATCGCCGCCTCGTACGCGTCATTCACGAGCCTGGGATCTCCGTCCGGCAAGCCGTGTTCCGCCCCCGGGATGCTGATCAACCGGTGCTCAACGCCGTGCTGCTTGAGCGCGGCCGCCATCATTACCGATTGCTCGTGTGGCACGTCCGTGTCCTTCTCGCCGTGAATCAGCAGAGTCGGCGGGTACTCGGCGGTGACGTTCTCCACCGGCATGAACGGCACGAACTTCTCCCGCTCCGCATGCGGGTCCCAGCCGGAGACCTCTTTCGGCCACGATCCCTGCTGCCGGCAGTATTGGTAGAACGCCCCGCCGTCCCCTTTCCGCTCCCGCGAGTCGGAGAGCGGCGGTCCGCTCACCTGGGAGAACGCTTCCTCGCGCGACAGCTTCGACTGGTGATGCCGCGGATGCGGACTCGGCGTGCTGTACCAGTCCCCCACGAGGTCGCCATAACCCCACAGTGAAACCAGCACCGTCGGTTGCGGCTGGACGCGAAAGCCGGTCGTGAGGGTGAGATAGCCGCCGGCTGAGCCACCGCAGACGGCAATCCGCTCCGGGTCGGCCCCAAACAGTTCCGGCCCCTCCGCGCGGATCCACTTGAACGCATCCTCGACGTCCTCAACGACCGCCGGCAACTTCGACTCGGGGGCCAGCCGGTAGTCGATCGACACGAAGCGATAGTCCTTCAAGAGGAACGCGTCCCGCAGCCGCTGGCTGAGCCCCTCGCGATGCCCCATGATCAGCGCGCCGCCGTGGATCCAGACCACGACCGGTTGAGGCCCGTCTGCCTCAGTCCGATAGACGTCCGCCTTGATCTCCAGGTCGCCGACATGCTTGTACGCGTATGTCTGCTTGTCGAACTTCACGGCGGCCTCCGCCGGCGCCGATGTCGTGAGCAGGGTGGCGGCCATGCACAGGATCAGTGTTGAGCGGCACGTGTGAGGGCGGACGGGCATGGCGCAGTCTCGGTTTCGATCGCCGGTAATTTCACCGGATCGCGCGGAGCCGTAGTGAGCGGCCCCGCGCCACCGCGATACCGTCATGCCCTACTTGGAGCGTTTGGCCTCCCAGTCGCGGGACTGCTTCTCGCCGTTCCGCTCGAATTCGGATTTCCCTTTGATCGTGTCGCCGTCGACCTTGCCGTTGTACTTGGTCGTGCGTTTCTGGCCGTCTCTTTCGCGGGTGACGCTGAATGCGACCGTGCCGTCCTTGAACGACGCCTCCTCGATCGCCGTCTCGCCCCCGTCCCGTCCCACCATGGCGCCGGTCAGCTTCAGCTTGACTGTGAACTCCCGTGTCTGATCGCCAAACATGACGCTCCACTTCCACGTGCCGGTCGGGTCCGGCTTGTCCGCCGCCTGCACGGCGCTCGTGCCGACAAGCGCTACGATGGTCACAGCCAATGCGAAACGCCTCATGGATCTGCTCCCCTGGTTGACCGGGCGATTGTGAATTCGACCGTCGGCGCGACCCCACCCGGCCCCGGACGCGCACGGCATTCCCGCGTAGCGGCATTGTCACGCGCCCGGCCGGCGTTTCGCAAGCCGGTGCAGGCCGCCGGGCGATGTCCGGCGTCATTATTACGGACAGCCTGTTAATCGCTCGCTCCGCCTGCGGTCCGACAGCCTGCCGCGCGGCCCGCAAGTCAGCGGGACCCCGCGCCGATGTGACACAGGGGACTCACGAGGATGGGACGAGTGCTCATTGCAACGACGGTCGGCCTGGCCTTCGGCGGCGTGGCCGCCGTATTTGGACACTATCTGGCCGGGCTGCTGAACCCCACTCAGCCCCCGGAGCAGTTGCGTTCGTTATTTGTCGTCACGCCTGCGGCTTCTGCCGCTCTGGCGGCGGCCATCGCGTGGTGGTTTGTCGTAATCCGTCCCGGCAAACCCGGCTGGCTCCGCGGCGCCATTGCCGGCGCGGTGGGTGTGATGTCCAGCTACGTCCTGTTCGCCGTATTCGCGTCGGCATTCCTGTACGGCATCCCGTACTTCCCCTGGCTGCTGTTCCTGCCGCCGCTGGCGACCGGGTGGCTCACGCTCCCCGTCGGCGCGGCGCTGGGGGCCATGCTCGGACCGCTGCATCGCTGGGTCTGGAGTCCAGCCACCGTCGTGCCGGTCCCCGCAGATTGAGGATGCGATCCTGCCGTGTCATGGGTGCGCCCGCAAACCCCGCGCAGTTTGTCCCTCCCGGCTGACGTGCGCCCTTTCCCCGACCGGAGAGCCGTCTCGCTTCGGCACGACCGCCGCGGCGCACCGGATTCGTTCGAGTGGTGATGGAATTGACGCGACCCGGCGGGCGGGTGCAGCCGACCCTTTGACGAATGGACTGGCGTGGCCTTGCTCAAGCCGCCGACGCCGCCCGTGACATGGTCTGTGAAAGGATTCCGCCATGATGCC
>CAZWGW010000087.1:0-5610 GCA_964633565.1 uncultured Planctomycetaceae bacterium | reverse complement strand
CGACAAGGAGTCGTTGCGGGACCTGATGCAGCCGAGCCTGTGGCGATGGGCGGTCCGCGTCGCCGGGGACTGGACGCTGATCGTCGCCCCGTTGCTGCTGGCGGGCCAGACGCGGCACTGGGCGGCGTACGCGTTCGCCGTGGTCATGGTGGGGATCGGGCAGCACCGCGTCGCCATCATGGCCCACGAAGGAACGCACCGGCAGATTTCGCGCCACAAACGGCTGAATGACCTGCTGACCGGACTGCTCTGCCTGTGGCCGTTCGGCAATCCCGTCGGCGGTTATCGCCGGTTTCACTTCGCCCATCACCGCTACCTGAACACGGAACACGACACCGAACTGCGGCAGAAGGCGAAGAGCGCGCCGGCCTGGGACCTGCCGGCGACGCGCTGGACCGTCCTGAAATACTTCCTCCGGGACGTGTCCCTGCTGCACGTGACCGAGTTGGCGCACCTGAGCCAGCGCGTCCGCCCCGGCATCTCGCGATTCGACGGCGCCATGCCCAACCTGTGCCTGCTGTGCCTGGCCGGCACGCTCATCTACTGCGGCCAGTGGTGGGTGATCGTCGTGTGGTACCTCGGGACAGCGATGGTGTTCTGGCCGATCTTCCGCCTCCGCGTCTGGACGGAACACGTCGGAACGGACGACGCCCACCGCATCCACGCCCCGTGGTACATCCGCTGGTGGCTCCTGCCCCACAACACGTGGCACCACTTCGAGCACCATCACTTTCCACAGGTTCCCTGCTGGAACCTCCCCCGGCTCCGCGCTCTGATCGGCGACACTCCGGAGATCGTTCCGCTGTCGGCCGTCATTCGCGCGCTGGAACAGGCGCCGCAGACCCGTTCCGGCGCACCGCTCCGCAAGACCGATGCCGACGCGATCGATTCCGAGCCGGACGCCGTCCTCATCCCCGCCGGTGCAACAACGCCTGCTGAGTTGGGCGAACCTCAGCGGTCGAAGGCGGCCTGAACGCCGCACACTCGGGCGCTTGGCTGCAGGCAAGTTCATCGCGCCGTTGCGGGTTGACCTCCGACGCAGAACTCCACAAACCGCTGTGCCGACGCCGACAGCCGCTCTCCCTTCCGCGTCAGAATCCCCGAGTCGATCGCCCGCACCTTCTCTTTGAGCGGAAGCACGCCCACGCGCCTGCCGCGCGTCACAGCGCCCGACGGGTGCAGCGGCACAATCGAGACCCCCAGGCCCGCCTCCACCATCCGCACGATCAGGTCGGTATTCGTCGCTTCCATTTCCACGCGCGGCGCCAGGTTCAGTTTGCGAAACGCATCAATGACGTGCGCGCGGCCGGTGGAGCCCCGTTCGTACAGGATCAGCGGCTCATCCGTCAGTTCGGCCAGCCCCACGCGGTCCCGCTGCAGCAGCGGGTGCCGCCGCGGCGCGATCAGGCTCCAGTCCATCGAGAACCAGTGGCGGTACTCCAGGTCCGTCGACACCTCGTACGGCGCCGCGACGCCCAGCGTCACCTCCGGGTCGCGCAGGACCGCTTCGTCGATCTCCTGTTCCGTCCGGGCGCTGAGCTGGATGCGGATCGACGGCTCGGCCGCGTGGAACCGCCGCACCACGTCGATCAGCGCGTAGGCGATCAGGTACTGGCTGGCCGCCACGTGGACCACCCGCGGCTCGGCCGATTCGCTGAAGAGCTCCGTCAACTCGCCCGCCCGCTCCAGGAACGCCACCGCATGGGGCAACAGCCGCCGCCCCGCATCGGTCAGCGGCGCGCTGCGGCGGATTCCGCGCCGCTTGTGATACAGCGCGACCCCGAGCCGTTCCTCAAGTGCCACGAGACGGTTGCGGACCCCCTGCTCCGAAATCAGCAGCACTTCGGCCGCCGCCCGCAGACTGCCGTGCCGCGCCAGTTCCACCAGGGCCGCGAGTTGATCGGTCGAGAGCGACGGTGTTTCGGGCATGGTCAGGGCGGGCGAAGGAGGCGGTATCGGGGCGGCTCACTATACAACAAAATAGATCATGATTTCGACTGTTAACAATTTTTGACGTCGTTTGCGCGTGCCTATGATCAGGACAACGTCGTCCACACAACACCTGATGGAGGAAACCGACATGTCCCGCAAGCTCTCGTTGTCCACCGTCGCTGCCGCGTGTTTGCTGATCGCCGCTCAGGCCATGGCCGGCGGCCCCCCCAGGTTGTGCATCCCGATTGACGGCGTCACGCCCGGTAATGCGGAGTTGTGCGCCAAGCGGCTGGACACAGCGCTCGGCACCAGGGTGTGGCGGTATGCCGGCCGTCCCGAACTGCAGGTGCGACAGTCCGGGGAGCAGTGGTATGCCGTGTTTCATCTGGACCAGGACGTCGCGCTGAGTGAGATCGAGGCCGCACTCAAGGGGAGCGAGTTCTCCGTGCCGCGCGACCGCCTGCGGCTGTTCGGCCACGTCACGCTGGTGATTGAAGGTCGCCAACTCCCTGAGGGATTGACGACGGATCTCACCGCCCTCGAACACGTGCGGTTCGGTGAATCGAAGCCGGAGCAGGGGGGCGTCCTGGCGACGGTGGATATGCCGTATCCCGTCCTGTCCGCCGAGCTAAGTCGGGAGTCGCTCGCGTGGGAGCAGTTTCAGTGGACTGATTTCTCATCGAACCCCGCCCCAGGCCACAATGGGGGCTCCCCGGCAACGCGCGAAAGCTTGCCGACGATCGACGACTTGGCGCAGGTCGTCGTGCGGCACGATTCGCAACTGAAGGACGTGCGCTGGAGCGCGACCTGGGGCTGTCGGCCGCTGGGCGGCGTGGTCGCTCCGAACCCGGAGGCCGAACGCAGCACGCTCGTCAGCGGCAAGTGAGATTAACTCTCCGCCCTATTTCGCGGGCGCCGTCACGGACTCGACGGCGCCCGTCGGATCGTTCAGCCCGCCGAGCTTGACCAACTGCGACTGGTACCGGTCGGCTGCCATCGTCTCCATCCGTTCGGCCGTCTGCAGCAGGTTCTGATTGCCGTTGCGGCCAGCAATGTCGCGCAGTTGCTGGGCGACGTCGAGCTGGTGCTGCAGCTTCCGTTCCTCATTGAGCAGCCGCTGTGCGACGGACTGCGGCTCGGCGTCGCCGACGACTGACTTGTCCAGATCATCCAACGGAGACCCGTCGGCCAGCTTGAGGGCATCCTTCCGTGCTGTTTCGAGGTCCGCAGCGTCTATCACCGGATCGGTGAGGTCTTGCAGCCCCGCAACGTCACCCTTGCTGGTCAGTTCATCAATTTTCGCGAGCCGCTGCTCGTAGTGCGCGAGCGCCTGCTGGTCCATGCGATCGGCGGTCTGGAGGAGGTTGTCGTTGCCATTGCGGCCGGCAATATCGCGCAGCTTCTGGGCCGTCCCCTGTCGCTGCGCGAGTTTACGTTCCTCATTCTGCCGCTGGACACTGAAGGCGTTGTCCCGGCCGGTCAGTTTCTGGCCGTTCCCGACGGTCGGCTTGCCCACGCTCTTCGCGCCTGGGCTGCCGTTGCCCCGCGATTTTGCCGCAGGCGGCCCTTTGCCCCCCTTGGGCCCTTTGCCGCAGGCTTCGCCAATCGTCCAACCGGACAATACCCCGATCAACAGCGGCACGAAGAACTTGCGGAACATGGCAGGCTCCTGATCGAACTGCGGACGTGAGAGGCCGGACTGGCGGGGGGACCGGGAATGATGTGTCGGCGGTCCCCGTTTGAAAGCGTAGGTCAGGGATTGCGGCAGTCAAACTGGAGTTACGCGTGGGGGGCCAGAATGCGATCGCAGACTTGCCGCGCAATCGACGGCCGGGCACACTCGAACCTTGGTGCGAAACTCAGTCCCGGTTGATCGTCGTGGATGAAGGTCCATGCACAACAGAACCGTGCAGTCCGGTCAAGCAGTCGCGCTGGGACTGGCGGCAGTTGCTCTCGTACTGGGCCTCGTCGGCCTGACGATTAAGGGACAAGCGACCAATGCTGGCGTGCAATCGCGCGTGCTGCTTCGCGATATGACCGGCGACGGAGAGTTCGTCTCTGAGGTCCTCCTCTCGCCGGATGACCGCTGGCTGGCGGTGTGGATTGCCAAGGTCCCGAAAAATTCGTGGATCCCGGCGCACATCGGCCGAACAATTCTGCTGGACACGTGGTCTCGCAGGCTCGTGCTCGTTGACGAGGGGCGGTGCTACAACAGTATGTGTTTCTCACCGACGAGCAAGAGCCTGTTCGTCGTCAATTTCCTTGGACGGATTGTCGAACATGAATTGGCCACTGGCCGCCAGCGTTTCGTCGTGGACGACGAGGGCCGCTACGGGGAGACGCAGGGAGAGTTCACTGCGATTTCAACCGATGGTCGCGTGATCGCCCTCAGTCCCCGGTTGATCGTTGATCCGGAGGTACATGCGACCGATGTGGCAACCGGCGACCGAGTGGAGTTCCAGGAGGGGGAGTTTCTCTGGACGGGGGCGGCAATCTCGCGCAATGGCCGTCTCGTCGCCACCGGCGGTTGGCCCGGTTGGTCGCCGCGAATCTTCGACCGCGTCACGAAGGAGTGGGTCGGATACTGCCTGCACGATGTGTATCCGGGGCCAAATTGCGTGGCGTTCTCACCGGACGTCCGTCATCTCGCCTGCACCTATCCCGACGGGACGCTCGTCCTGTATGACCTGGCAACGGCGCACGGGGAAAGGGAAGGCGCGAAGCAGGTGCTCGAACTGCCTGGTTTCAAGAACGTGACCTGCCTGTCGTTCAACCACGACGGACGGAAACTCGTTTGCGGACTGCGGGACGGTTCGGTCGAAACGCGCACAATCCGCATTCCCTGATCCGCGTCAGCCTGAGAGCCCGCCTCGGGACCGTCTCAGCCGCCCCCCAGTACCTTGTCGATCGTCTCCCGCAGCACCTGCGCCGAACGCTGCAGAGCCGTCAGTTCCTTCGGCCACAGTTCCACCTCGATGTGCGACAGCGCCCCACCGCGGCCGACCACCGTCGGCACGCTCAGGCACACGTCGCGGATGCCGAACGCGCCGCTCTGCAGTGACGAGACCGGCAGAATGCGGCGCTGATCGAGCGCGATCGCATGAATCACGTCGGCAATCGAGGCGCCGACAGCAAAGCCCGCTCCTCCCTTCTTCTTGATGACCTCTGCGCCGGAGCCGCGGGTCTTCTTTTCAATCTCGGCGACCAGCGCGGGGGTGACGCCGGGGTACTTGTCGAGCAGCAGTCCGGCAATCTGCGCCTGCGACCAGATCGGCACCATGCTGTCGCCATGCTCGCCGTAGATCGTCACCTGCACCTGGCTGGGGGGGACGTCGATCTCCTGCGCGAGCAGACTGCGCAGGCGTGTTGTGTCGAGTACCGTCCCCAGGCCGATCACCTGTTGCGGCGGAAGATCGAGTTCCTGCATCGCCAGGTACGTCAGCACGTCGACCGGGTTGGAGACGACGAACACGATCGCGTCCTTGCGGTGGCCGGCTTTTTTCAGGTCGCCAAGGATGCCGCGGAACAGCGCCACGTTGCGGTTGATGAGGTCGAGCCGGCTCTCGTCCGGCTTGCGGCGCAGGCCGGCCGTGATGCAGATCACGTCGGCATCGGCGGAGCCTTCGGGACCGGCGGCGTAGATCTTCTGGTCGGCCGTGAGTGCCGCGCCGTGCAGCA
>CAZWGW010000086.1:11128-14788 GCA_964633565.1 uncultured Planctomycetaceae bacterium | reverse complement strand
CAAGCGAGGGAAGACATCAGGATGAACGTCCATTCCCTCGCTTGCGCTTCGGGCTGGTGGGGCCATCGGCTCGCGGGCGTGTTGGCAGCGGGATCGGGACAAGCTACGCTCTCCCTGGAGGCGTTGTGCCGACCCGATTGCCGCCGGTGGAGCTGATGGAACAGGCCGAAATCCGTACCGCGACATTGCCAAACGGGCTGGTGCTCCTGGTGGAGCCCAAGCCCGACGTGCAGTCGGCGGCGCTGTCGCTCATGGTCCCGGCCGGCAGCATCTATGAACCGGCTGGTTGCGGCGGCACGGCGGCACTGCTGAGCGATCTCATCACGCGCGGGGCGGGGGACCGCGACAGCCGGCAACTTGCGTTCGCCTTCGACACACTGGGCGTGCAGCGGAGCGAGACGGTCGGGTGGAACTTCATTTCGTTTTCCGCCGCGACGCTGGCGGACAACCTGGCCCCGGCGCTCGAACTGTATGCCGATCTGGTCCTCCGTCCGCGGTTGCCTGAGGATCAATTCGGCGCCGCGCTCGCGGGGGTCGAACAGGGGCTGTTGGCGATCGAGGACGAGCCGCAGCGGAAGGTGCTGATTGAGCTTCGGCGGCGCTGCTACGACGCCCCGTGGGGTCTGCCGACCGAGGGGAACCTCGCGGACCTGCCGCACCTGACGCATGCCGGAGTGCTGCAGCATTATCATCATTGCTTCCACCCGAACGGCGCGATCCTGGGGATCGCGGGAAACGTCGACCCGGACAGGACGCGAGAGGTCGTGGAACGGTGCTTCGGCCAGTGGGCGGTGGGAGGAACGCCCGTCATCGAACGCGGCTTGCGGGGTGCGGCCGTCGATCACATCCACCAGGAATCGGCCCAGACGCAGATCGGCATCGCCTATGACGCCGTCCCCTACGGGCACGACGACTACTACGCGGCGTGGGCGGCCGTGGGGGTGCTGAGCGGCGGGAGCAGTGCACGTTTGTTCACAGAAGTGCGCGAACGGCGTGGACTGTGTTACTCAGTCTACGCCACGCTCAACAGCCTGCTCACGGAAGGGCGCGTGCTGGCCTACGCGGGGACGACCGTGGAACGGGCCCAGGAGACGCTCGACGTGATGCTCCGCGAGATGGGGCGGCTCGCCGACGGCATCGGCGAGGACGAACTGGACCGCTGCAAGGCCCGGGCGAAAAGTTCGCTCATCATGCAGCAGGAGTCGACGGCCTCTCGAGCCGGCTCGATCGCGCGGGACTGGTTCCACCTTGGCCGGGTCGTGACGCTGGACGAAGTGCACGCGCAGGTGAACGCGCTGACGGTGGAGCAGGTGCTCGACTACGCGCGGCGACATCCGCCACGGGATCTGACGGTGCTCACCATCGGGCCGGTACCGTTGCACGTGATAACCGGAAGTTCCCAATAATTGTGTGGCCGGGGCTTCCGACGGCAAAGAAGGCAATATGCAATTCCAACACGACACGCTCGACAACGGACTGGAGATCGTGGCCGAACTGAACCCGCGTGCCTACAGCACCGCGGTCGGGTTCTTTGTGCGGACCGGGGCGCGCGATGAGTCGCCGGAGGTGTCCGGCGTCAGCCACTTCCTGGAACACATGGCGTTCAAGGGGAACGAGCGCTATTCGGCGGACGACGTAAACCGGGTCTTCGATGAACTGGGCGCGAAGTACAACGCCTCGACCGGCGAGGAGTTCACGTTGTTCTACGCCGCCATCCTTCCCGAATACCTCGACCGGACATTCGAGTTGCTGACAGCGCTCCTCACGCCCAGCCTGCGCGAGGCGGACTTCGACACGGAGAAGCAGGTGATCCTGGAAGAGATCGGCATGTACGATGACTTGCCGGCCTTCGTCGCGCATGACCATGCCATGCGGGCCCACTTCGGCACGCATCCGCTCGGGCAGAGCATCCTCGGGACGACGGAGAGCGTCTCGGCCCTCACCGTGGATCGGATGCGGCGCTACCATCGAGACCGGTATCGGGCGGGGAACATGACACTGGTCGCGGCCGGCAACGTGGACGGGGACCATCTGCGTGAACTCGCCGCATCGCACTGCGGGCGTTGGCCCGCCGGCAAAGCTGCGCGCGACGCGCGGCCGCCTGTGCCCGCGGGTGGACGGGAGTTCGTCCACCGTCCGGCGAGTCAGCAGGAGCACATCACACAATTGGCAGCGGCGCCGTCGGCCACGAGTCCGCTACGGTTCGCCGCCGAACTGCTGTCGGTCATCGTCGGGGACGAGGTCGGCAGCCGCCTGTACTGGGAACTGGTCGATCCCGGCCACGTCGATGCCGCGGAGCTGGGTTTCAGCGAGTTCGAAGGGGCCGGCGCGTGGATGACCTACCTCTGCTGCCGGCCGGAAGAGGCCGCTGCCAACGTCGGCCGCGTCAGCGACCTGTATGCGCAGGTCAATCTCGAGGGAGTGACCGCAGAGGAACTTGCCCGGGCCAAGAGCAAGGCCGCCGCGCGCATCGTGCTGCACAGCGAGCGGCCGATGGGGCGGCTGTCGTCGCTGGGAGGAAACTGGCTCTACCGCCGCGAGTATCGGTCCGTGCAGGACGACCTGAACGCGCTGCAGGCGATTTCCGGCGACGAGATCCGCCGCGTGCTGACCGAGTACCCGCTGGCGCAGACAACCACGGTCGGCGTGGGGCCGCTGGCCGGGCTGCCATGAGAGAACCCCGGTTTCTGCAGGGAATCGGGTTTCCTGAACGCGCCGTCGCCACTATGCCGCCTTGAGCTGCGCTCCGCCGCTCGCCTTGCCGCGGTTCGTAAGCCAGATCAGCGCCGGGCTGGCGACGTAAATCGAGCTGAAGGTTCCGACGACGATGCCCAGGAACATGCAGTACGAGAACCCGTGCACTCCTTCGCCCCCCATCCAGTACAGGATGCCCAGCACGATCAGCGTCGTGGACGAGGTGAGCAGCGTGCGGGAGAGGGTTTCGTTCAGGCTCTTGTTGACCATGGCGCTGGTCAGCGCCGGGTTCTTGCCGCGGACCTCGCGGATGCGGTCGAACACGACGATCGTGTCGTTGAGCGAATAGCCGATGATCGTCATGAACGCGGCGACGATCGACAGGTCGATCTTGAAGTCCATCAGCGCCAGGAGCCGCCCGATCGAGGTGCCGCTGGCCAGCGCGCCGAGCGCCACGAGTCCCAGGATGATCAGCACGTCGTGCATCACGGCGACGACGGCCGCGACGCCGAATTCCACGTGCTGGAACCGGAACCAGAGATAGAAAATGATCGCCAGGTTGCTGATCAGGATCGCAGTCAGCGCGTTGACCTGGGTGTCCGTGGCGACGGCGGAGTCGAAAGTCGTCTTTTCTTCAAACGCCGGGGTGGTCTCATAGGCCTGCTGCAGATTGGCGAGCGCCTCGCGCAGGTCGGCGGCGGCAACGGAGCTGCTGGCCCTGAGAGTGAATTGATTCGACCTGGCCGTCGTGTCGCCGCCGGCCGGCAGGACCTGCAGGGCACTCTCCTCGAGCTCGGAATATCGCGCGGCGCCTTCGGGCGTTTTCAACTCCCGAAGTTGCGTCGCCACGTCGTCCGTCAGTGCGGCGGCAGAGCGCGGCAGTGCGACGGTCAGTTCGACGCGGCTCCCTCCCGCGACCGGCTCGCGCGGGTCGCCATGAGCATCGTGTGGGGCATGCGCGACTCG
>CAZWGW010000086.1:10653-11118 GCA_964633565.1 uncultured Planctomycetaceae bacterium | reverse complement strand
CGCGAACGGCTCGCGCGGGCCGGTGTCGGCTTCCGCGTCGCCGGTGGCGGGCGGCGTGGCGGCCGGGATGGCCGCGACGTTGCCGATGGTCAGGTGCTGCTGCTCCAGCCTGAATTCGTTGTGGGGAGGGGTCGCAAACGCGGCGACAAGCTTGTCCTGGACCTTCTGCACTTCGCGCTCCACGGTCCGCATGCGGAACAGGACGCGCTGTCCGCCCGACGGGTCGTCCACCGTCAGTCGTTCGAGCGATATCGATCCGGGAAACTGGGTCGCCAGCGCGGCGCGAACCTGATCCACGTCGGGCTGCGTCTCCTTCTCAAAGGCGAACGCCAACATCGCCCCGCCGCGAAACTCGATGTCCAGGTTGTCGCGCCAGCGCATCACCAGCGCCCCCAGTCCCACGAAGATCAACAGCAGCGATGCGCCGACGGCATGGAACGCCACGTAGCCCCAGTGATGCACGTG
>CAZWGW010000086.1:7824-10643 GCA_964633565.1 uncultured Planctomycetaceae bacterium | reverse complement strand
CTGGCTGAAGCCACGCGCCGCGCCGTGCGGGCCTGGGGTCTCGACATCCAGTGCGCCGAGCCCCGCGAGGCATGCGAGTGACCCTGCGGCAACCGCGACGGTCAGCGCGCCTTCCGGAACCGCCAGAACCGTGGCGATGGGCAGCGATGCGCCGACGGCGAACCGCGTCTTGCCGACGAAATCGACGTTTCCCGCCCGGATCAGCGAGAACATCTTGATCTTCTTGAGCCACCGCTTCCGCTCGAAGATGTCGAAGATCATCCGCGCCACGTAAATGGCGCAGAACATGTTCCATACCAGACCGATGAACAGCGTCACTGCGAACCCCTTGACCTGCTCGGTCCCCAGCACGTACAGCACGACGGCCGTAATCAGCGTCGTGACGTTGGAGTCGATGATCGCGGACAGGGCCTTGGCAAACCCGTTGTGAATCGACATGCGGAGGCTGGAGCCTTTCTCCTGTTCCTCGCGCATCCGCTCGAAGATCAGGACGTTGGCGTCGACCGCCATGCCGATCGCCAGCGCCACGCCCGCCAGACCCGGCAGCGTGAACGTGGCGTTGATCAGCGACATCGAGCCCAGCAGCAGGATGATGTTGATCGCCAGGCACAGGTCCGCCACCGCGCCGGCGAACAGGTAGTAGCTGATGGTGACCACGAACACCGCCACGGTGGCCCACAGAATGGCATTGAAGCCGCGCTCCTGCACGTCCACCCCCAGCAGCGCGCTGACCGTGAACTCACTGATCGGCTGCTCGACCAGAGGCACTTCCAGCGCGCCGGCGTTGAGCACGTTGATCAGTTCGTTGATCTCCTCGGAGGTGAAGTCCCCCTGGATGATGCCGGTGTCCGAGATCATGTCGTTGATCGACGGGGCCGAGTGAATCTCGTCATTGAGCAGGATCGCCAGGCGGGTCTTGAACCCTCCCGCCTCCCGCGGCATGTGGGCGGCGGTCAGCCGCCCGAACAGGTAGCCCCCCTCCGTATTGAACTGGAACCGGACGCACGGCTGGCCGTTCTCGTCGATGTCTTCCGTCGCCCGCGTCAGGAATTTGCCGGTGATCCACTTTTTCGGATCGGGATCAACAACGACCAGGAACTGCCGCACCGGCTTGCCGTCCCGGGTGACCGGCCGCGTTGCGACGCGAAATTCTTCCTGAACATTTTTGGGCTCCTTGGTCCGGGGGTCGATTGCGACGCGGCGCCATTTCGCGACCAGAGCGTCGCCGTGCTTGAGTTCATTGACGCTGTCCGGGAGCGCCATGGCTTCCTGAATCAGGCGCTCGTGCTCGATGTCGTTGGCCAGCAAGGCAAACTCAAGGCTCCCGAGCTGCGTGATCTGCTTCTTGATCCGCTGGGCCTGTTCCGGGTCGGCTCCGGGGACGATCACCTCGATGCGGTCGGCGCCGACCCTGCGCACAGTGACTTCCTCGACACCCCCCTTGTTGACCCGCTTGGTGACCGCCGCCACCATCCGGTCCATCAGGTCCGTGTCGACCGTCTTGCCCGGTTCAATCCGGTTGTAGTCGATCGTGAACACCATGTTGGTCCCGCCCGCGAGGTCGATCCCCCAGCGGAGCGCGTCCTTCCAACTCTCACCCGCGGCCACGCGCGACACGAACGGCGCCAGCCCCAATGTCAGTGCGAACAGGATGATCCCCATCTTCAGGCCCAGGTCCTTGAGCCGCAGCGCATTGGCAATGAACTGGCCGATGACGAACGGCAGCACCAGCATCGCGACGACGATGAGAAACACCAGCCAGCCAGCCATGCCGGAAGAGTCGGCCGGCGCGGCGGCCGAAGCCACCGAGTCCTGAAACGCAAGCAGCGGGCAGGAGGCAAACATCGAATTCATCGAATCAATCACTCCGTCCATGTACGGCAGGGTTCTTGTCAATAATCGGAGGGGTGGGGCGGGGGCGGCGGAAAGCCTGCAGGTCCTGGATCAACCCGGGTCCGCACCGCCCGGGGAGACCGCGCGCCGGTCGCTATTTCGACTCCCCTTCCCCGGGTGGTTCACTCTTGCGAATCACGTCGCGGATCGCATCGCGGCGGAACTTGATGCGGGCGTTGTCATCCACCTTCACGGTCACTTCCGAGCCATCCTCCGACACGCTGACCACGGTGCCGATGATCCCGCCGATGGTGACCACCGGGTCGTTCTTCTTCAGGGACTTGATCAACTCGTCGCGTTTCGCCTGTTCCCGGCGTTGGGGACGGGCGATCAGGAACTGGAATACGAGGAAGATCAGTGCGATGGGGACCAGTAACTGCAGCATCGACGGCAAGCCGCCGGCGCCCCCGGGTGCCGGAGCAGGCGCCGGGTCGTTCTGGGCCAGGACGGCCACGACAGTCCAGAAACTCATTCTCTTCCGATCAACAGGGGCCGGCAGTATTTGACCGGCGGATCAGGGTGCTTCGTTCCGGGGAGCGAATTCTTGCCGCTGTTTGAACGCGTCGGCAATGCACGGAGAGCAAGGGCCCCCCCGCACCGGGTCCGGAAAACAGGCGGTATCTTAGAGACCCCCCGCCGCTCGGGCAAGGTGATCCGCGCGAAACTCCCGGAGTCGGCTGGACTTAACGGCGGCCCGCAGTTCGCGCATCAGTCGCTGGTAGTACGCCAGATTGTGGACCGACAGCAGCATCGGCCCCAGCATCTCGCCGCACACAAACAGGTGCCGCAGATACGCCCGGCTGAACCTGCGGCAGGCGAGGCAGTCGCACGCCGGGTCGAGCGGGCCTGGGTCGCGCTGGTGCTTCTGGTTTCGGATTTTCACCGATCCGATGCTGGTGAAAGCGGTTGCGTTGCGCGCATTGCGA
>CAZWGW010000086.1:4132-7814 GCA_964633565.1 uncultured Planctomycetaceae bacterium | reverse complement strand
CATCACGCAATCGAACAGGTCAATCCCGCGCAGGACCGCCTCAATGATGTCGATCGGACGTCCGACACCCATCAGGTATCGCGGCCGGTCCGCAGGGAGCAGTGGCACGGTGAAATCGAGCGTGTCGTACATCAGCCGGGGTTCCTCACCGACGCTCAGGCCGCCGATCGCATATCCGGGGAAATCGAGCGGCAGCAACCCTTCCGCCGACCGCTCGCGCAACTCGCGATCGGTTGCTCCCTGCAGAATGCAGAACAACGCCTGGTCGGGCCGGCGATGCGCGTCGCGGCAACGCGCGGCCCAGCGGCTCGTCCGCTCCACGGCCCGCTCCAGCCGCTCGCGCGGAGCATCGTGCGGCGGGCATTCATCGAGACACATGATACAGTCGGCGCCGAGTTGTGCCTGGATCTCGATCGCCCGTTCGGGAGTCAACTCGAGCAGACTGCCGTCGATGTGGGAGCGGAACGCGACCCGGTTGTCATCGATCTGCCGCAGATCGGCGAGGCTGAAGACCTGAAAGCCGCCGCTGTCGGTGAGGATCGGGCCGTCCCAGCCCATGAACGCGTGCAGGCCCCCCAGTTCCTGCACGATCTCTGCGCCAGGCCGCAGCGCCAGGTGGTACGTGTTGGCGAGCACGATCTGTGTGCCGACCTCGCGGAGTTGCTGCGGCAGTACCCCTTTGACCGAAGCCCTTGTTCCGACCGGCATGAAGGCCGGGGTGTCGACGACGCCATGCGGCGTGACCCAGCGCCCCGCGCGCCCTTGCGTGGCGGGATCGACGGCATCGAGGAGGAATTCGAACGACGGCACGCCCGCATCTTATCGGAGCACTCCTGCTGCGCCGTAGCCGAATTCGCCAGAATCCCGGTGGCGGGAGACGCCCGCATCACCTGTCCGGCGTGGGGCTCCCGTCTTGCTCTGCAGCCGGCCGATCGGGGGACGCCTCTGGCCCGGTTTCTTCAATTGCGGGCGCTGCACCGTCGGCTTGAGTTTCGGACGTGGTCTCGACCGATGCCGGGACACCCTGAATCAGCGTCGCATACTCCGTCTGGAAGCCCTTCAAGTCGACCTGCGCATCATCGGCGATGAACAACAGCAGCCAGCCCTTGCACCACCACATCAGGCCGTGCCGCTCGGGGGGCGCGAACGAAAACGTCAGATGATGGACGGTGCCGTCATCGATCGAGATCTTGGACCGGGTCGTGTAATTTCCGGCGTCAATACCGTCCGCGGCTGCCTGGAACACCGACGACTGCTCGTCCGCGCCGATTTCGTAAACGTAGACGTCAATTCCGTCGATCCCCGATTCATACACAGCATGCCGGCCGGGACGCGCAAGTCCCAGATCCGCGACCTCGGCCGCGTCGTCGAAGCTGGTTCGCCGCCAGCCGCTGACCGCCTCGGGGAACAGCACGTCCGGACCGGTTTCGGCGGCGGGCGGGAGCCACGCGGCGGCAAATTGCGTCTGCTCCGCCTGCTCGGCCATTTGGCGTTGCGCCTCCTGAGCCGCCTCCGCGGCCCGCCGGTCGGCTTCGCGGGCTGCCGTCGCCATCTGTTGCGCCGCGTTCCTTGCCCCGACAAACGCCGTGCGGACCGCGAAAATCGCCCCGCCGGCGCACAAGACCACGCACAGAAAGGCCGCCACCAGGCAGCCCACGAGCCATTTCGTGGCGGAACTCGAACCATCGGACGACATGGGAGGCCTTTCGAATGACGACGAGGATTGCGTGGGCGTTCTGCGCGGACTGTCAGACTGCGGCCCACGACGTGTCGTTCGCCTGAGCCGACCGGGCATTAGAGCCGATTGTGTCAGACGATCCCGATTTGCGTCCACCAATGCCTGCGGGGCCGGGCCAACCCGATTGCGTCGAATTCGTCTCTGTCCCGCGGGCGGATTCTGCTATCACTCCCGCCCCGGAGCGACCTGTAACATGTCGGAATCCGCCCTGACAATTCGCGCCGCAACCGAAGTGCCGGCCCCCGCCGCGCCCGCTGCAGGGGATGGCGAGCGGTTTCACGGCCTTGACTGGCTCCGGGCCATCGCCGCGCTGCTCGTCGTGGCCCTGCATGCCGGCATCGCCTATACGCTCACTCCGTTTCCGGGGCTGGCCTGGCCGACGCACGATCCGCACCCCAGCCCGCTGGTCGACGCCGTCACCTGGTGGATCGACGGCTTCATCATGCCGCTGTTCCTGCTCCTGGGGGGCTTTGTGGCGGCCCAGCTCTACGAAAAGCGCGGTCCGGACCGGTTCCTGCAGCATCGCGCCCGGCGGCTGCTCGTGCCGCTGCTGTTCGGCTGCGTCGTGATCCTGCCGCTCGACCTGTATGTGTGGCTGCTGGGCTGGGCGGCCGAGGGGAAGATCCCGCTCAAGAAGCTCCGCAGCCTGAAACTGGGAGCGGCCGGCGAAGGGCTGTGGGGGATCGGCCACCTGTGGTTTCTGGAGTACCTGTTCCTGTTCTGCGCCGCCGCCTGGGGTATACAGCAACTGGCGGCGTGGTGGACCTCCCGCCAGCTTGCAAATGGTCGACAAGCCATCATAACCCGAAGCGTCAGCGAGGGGCTTGCGCGACGACACGACTCAGCCCCTCGCTTACGCTTCGGGTTACGATGGAGGACCCCTCGCGGCAAAAGCGCGACGTCAAACAGCGCTGGTGTGGGGCCTGCACGCTGGGCGCTGACCGGTTCCTTCTGGCTGCCGTTCCTGCTGGCGGTCCCGAGCGCCGTGGCGCTCTGGTGGGAGCCGCGGATCGTGATCGGCTTTCGCCACAGTTGGCACCCCCTGGCGGCCAATCTCCTGTACTTCGCGCCGTGCTTCGCGGGGGGCTGGTGGCTCTACCACCGGCTTCGCGCCGGCACGCCGGTGACGCGCTCCGCCCCGTGGCATCTCGTCCTCGCGGCGATCTGTTTTGTCGCGCTCCTGCCGCTGATCCGGGCGCACGTCGTCACGGAGTTCACCGGCCCGCGACGCGTCGTGCTGGCGACATTGTTTGCCGGGTTTGCGTGGCTGTCCGCCGTTGGCTGGTTTGGCCTGTCCCTGCGCCGCTTCCCTCCGCCGCCGCGCGCCGTGCAGTATCTGTCGGCGGCCTCGTTCTGGGTGTACCTGTTCCATCACCCGGTTGTCGGGCTGGCCCAGGTGGCACTCGCGGGCAGCGCGCTCTCCGCCGAGTTGAAGTTTGCCATCGTGACGGTGACGGGGGTCGGCCTGTCGCTGCTCACGTACGAGGTGGGAGTGCGGTTCACGTGGGTGGGAGCTCTGCTGAACGGCCGGCGTGAATCGCGTGGCAACACGTCCGTGGCGTCGCCCTCCGCCGGAAATCAGCCGGTCCGGCGGGCCGCGTGATTGGGATTCCGACCAAACCGCTGGAGCAGTTTTGACATTGCCGTCCCATCGAATTCCATCGAATTCCATCGGAATTCGCAGGATGGCGCACACCTCGTTTGCGCGCCGCGAGCGCGACGTTGCATCCGACGGAGCATTCCATCAGAATATTGGCTGGGTTGCAAGAAGTATACACTTGTATAAGATGGTGGTGGCGAAATGTCGGAGAATCCTGCTCAAACAATCCCGGAAGCCCAGCCGAGTCGGGTTCATTACGACTACATCAAGAGCAACCAGTTCCGTGTTCTGCATGTCGACGGTGCTTGGGGTGGGCTCACTCCCAGCGGTTTTGTGAACATGGT